>CAYPIT010000141.1:0-5492 GCA_964410825.1 uncultured Nitrospiraceae bacterium | reverse complement strand
GACCGGAGAATGTATAGAAATTTTGCCGGCCTTTATATCGGCTTCTTCAGGCCCGACCAGAATGAATTCTTTTTCCTCGTCAGTATCTACATCCATAACCTTCACCGTTGCACCAAATGCGATTTTATCTTGCGAAATCGTGGAAGGGTCTATTACATTTGCAAGTGCTATCTTGCTCTGAAGTTCATTTATCTTTCCTTCAATAAAAGACTGCCTTTCCTTTGCAGCATGATATTCGGCATTTTCGGACAGATCGCCATGCGCTCTTGCCTCGGCAATCGCTTTTATGTTATCGGGACGCTCAATCTTAAGAAGGTTTTGGAGTTCATCCTTGATTTTCTTAAATCCTGCTGGTGTCATAGGTACTTTTTGCATGATATCCTCTAAGCCAGAATTTTAACAATGTGCATAAATGAATGTAAAGCCGATCATTCGTGAATAAAGTTGTTCAAAGAACTTGTTTGTGGTAATCCTGAAGTGAGTATATATTGAGTTCTTTTTTCAGTGTCACTTCTATGGCATTTATTGCAGCCTTGGCTCCTGCGATTGTTGTTGTATAAGGCACATTATGCTGAAGAGCGGCTTCCCTTATCGAAAAGGAATCTTTCTGTGCCTTTGCGCCTGTGGCTGTGTTTATGACAAAATCTATCCCATCACTTTTCAACAGATCAACACAGTGTGGTCTTCCTTCAGCAACTTTATTGACCGTCTCTGTTTTGATTCCATGCTGCTCTAGATATGCTGCAGTTCCTTTTGTCGCCACAATCGAAAAACCAAGGGAAATCAGTGTGCCTGCCATTGAGGGGAGGGGAGGCTTGTCTTCGTCCTTGACACTTATGAAAACATTTCCTTTAAGTGGAACTGTATTATTAGCAGATATTTGTGATTTGGCATAAGCCCGACCGAAATCTTTATCAATACCCATAACCTCTCCGGTTGATTTCATTTCAGGACCTAACAGAGTGTCAACTCCAGCAAATCTGTCAAAAGGAAATACCGCCTCTTTTACAGTAAAATGTGACAATGAAATATCCTCTGGCAGGCCTAATTCGTCCAGAGTCATTCCGAGCATTACTTTGGCAGCCATTTTAGCAAGAGGAAAGCCGATCGACTTGCTAACGAACGGGATGGTACGGGATGCCCGCGGGTTAACTTCTAATATAAATATATTCCTGTCTTTAACCGCAAACTGGATATTCATGAGACCGATGACATCAAGTTCTTTTGCAAGTGCCCTGACTTGAGCTTTAATTCTGTTTATTATGTCCTGAGATAAAGAATATGGGGGCAAAGAGCATGCCGAGTCCCCGGAATGTATGCCTGCCTCTTCAATATGTTCCATGATTCCACCCACAATAACCTTCTTCCCATCAGATATGGCATCAACATCAATCTCAACCGCATCTTCAAGATATTTATCAATCAGAACAGGATGCTCTGGAGATGCTCTGACAGCCTTCCTCATATAATTTTTCAGGCTTTCTTCATCGTAAACAATTTCCATTGCTCTTCCACCAAGAACATATGATGGTCTTACCATTGCCGGATATCCTATTTTTTTTGCAACTTCCAGTGCTTCATCAACAGTCATAGCCGTTCCACTTTCAGGCTGTTTAAGGTCCAGTTTGTGTAATATTTCTTTGAATCTTTTTCTATCTTCAGCCCTGTCTATCGAGTCGGGAGATGTTCCCAGAATGCTGACTCCTTCTTTCTCAAGCGGGACAGCAAGTTTAAGAGGAGTCTGGCCGCCGAACTGAACAATTACCCCCTCAGGTTTTTCGGTGTCAATAATATTGAGAACGTCTTCAAGAGTAAGAGGTTCGAAGTATAATCTGTCGGCTGTATCATAGTCTGTACTGACAGTCTCAGGATTGCAGTTAACCATTATCGTTTCATATCCTATTTCTTTTAAGGCAAATACAGCATGAACACAACAGTAATCAAACTCAATACCCTGTCCGATCCTGTTTGGTCCGCTTCCCAGGATAATAATCTTTTTCCTGTCAGTCGGATTGGCTTCACACTCTGAATAAGGTGGTAAGTTCGAAAGATCGCAAGTCAGTGAGTCTTTTTCTTCCGCGCTTCCGCACTTCCTCGCTCTTTTACTGTAAAATGGTTTTTCATATGTTGAATACATATAAGGTGTATAGGCCTTGAATTCAGCTGCACAGGTATCCACCATTTTATATACTGCTTTTATCCCAAGTTCGCTTCTTAACATCCTGATCTGTTCTTCTTCAGTGTCAAGTATATGGGCAATATGTTTATCAGAAAACCCATATTCTTTTGCCTGCCTTAATAAATCTTCAGATATAGGGTTAGTTGTGTTCAGCGAAAGGTTTTTAATTTGAGTCCCAAGATCAATAATCTGTTTGATGTTGAGAAGAAACCATGGATCTACAAAAGTAAGTTTATATAATTCATCGAAATCCATGCCGATTCTTAATGCATGCGCGATATACCAGATACGCTCCCAGCCAGGTATTTTTAATTTTTCTTTGAGATCAACTGCATCAATGTTCTGTGATTCAAAGCCAAAGCTATCGATTTCGAGACTGCGAATTGATTTATGAAGAGCCTCTTTAAAAGTTCTTCCTATGGACATTACCTCACCAACAGACTTCATCTGGGTAGTTAGAGTAGAATCGGCTTCAGGGAATTTTTCAAATGCAAAACGCGGGAATTTGACTACAACATAGTCAAGAGTCGGCTCAAATGATGCCGGGGTTTCTTTAGTTATATCATTTGGTACTTCATCCAGTGTTAAACCCACTGCAAGTTTGGCCGCAATTTTTGCTATAGGAAATCCCGTGGCCTTGGATGCAAGCGCAGAACTCCTTGATACTCTTGGATTCATTTCGATTACAATCAGGCGACCATCAACAGGATTTACAGCAAACTGGATATTGGATCCTCCTGTATCAACCCCGATCTCACGGATAATTGCTATCGAAGCATCCCTCATTATCTGGTATTCCTTGTCAGTAAGAGTCTGGGCAGGTGCGATTGTGATCGAATCTCCTGTA
The DNA here is from genome assembly GCA_964410825.1 of uncultured Nitrospiraceae bacterium. GTDB lineage: Bacteria > Nitrospirota > Thermodesulfovibrionia > UBA6902 > UBA6902 > CAZVHL01. The sequence goes on along the minus strand of CAYPIT010000141.1, from coordinate 2,466 downwards.
TGCACACCCATTGGGTCAAAGTTTTCTATAGAGCAGATAATGACGACATTATCTTTATTGTCCCGCATGACTTCCAGTTCATATTCCTTCCATCCCAGAACGGATTCTTCGACCAGCACCTGAGTTACAGGACTTAGTTTAAGGGCTTTTTTGAGATTATCAGTATATTCAGGATTATTATGAGCAATGCTTCCGCCAATTCCACCAAGTGTAAAAGAAGGGCGCAGAATAAGGGGAAACCTGAGCAACTCAAGTGACTTCATACCCTCATCCAGGGAATTCACATATGCGCTTTTCGGAGTCTCAAGTCCTATTTTTGCCATTGCATTTTTAAAAAGCTCTCTGTCTTCAGCTTTCTTGATTGCAGGCATCTTGGCTCCGATGAGTTCTACATTGAATTTATCCAGAATACCTTTTTCAGAAACCGCTACCGCAAGGTTTAGCGCTGTTTGTCCACCCATTGTCGGAAGAAGCGCATCAGGCCGTTCTTTTTCTATAATCAGTTCCAGAATATCAGGTGTTAGCGGTTCGATGTAAGTTACGTCGGCCATTTCAGGGTCTGTCATAATAGTAGCCGGATTTGAGTTAACTAAGATTACCCTGTATCCTTCTTCCCTGAGAGCCTTACATGCCTGTGCACCAGAATAATCAAATTCGCAGGCCTGGCCAATTACTATTGGGCCTGAACCGATCAACAATATGCTTTTTATGTCTGTTCTTTTAGGCACTTTAATCCTTCTAAATCCCGAGGTAATTTTTCATTTCATTAACAGGGAGTTCAGGCTCATCCTCTATCCTTCCAGCATAAATAATTCTTTCAGATCCATCGGTAAGCTTTAGAGAAAGTGTTATATATTCTTCAGCCTGACTTAACTCCGGCATTGCACTGCCGTGCTGCAAAGAAATTTTCTGCACAAACCGAATTCCATCTATGTTATCAGGTTCAAATTTTCGACTCCCTATTTCGACTGCTGTTATATCTGCAAAAGGTATTGCTTCGTATTTTTTCAAAAGAATGCCGGGGTGGATAATGTTTACTGTTTTGCTGCCTCTGTTGAAATCCACCTTAAGATGTTTTTCTTTGAAGATGAACTTTCTTGATGTAATAAAGATAAGGATAAAAATTAAAATAATTAAAAGATAACGCATATTTTTAAATTCTTCTAATTTGCCGGTTGCCACGTATGCAATTACAGCTATAGCTGATGCAAAAAGCATTGAGGTAAATTCTTTCGTATAAACACCGGAGTGAAGCACGCTCGATTTTTCTGCCCTGAATGATAATGTCGAGAAAATGAGTTTGTCATTTTCTGTCCTAAGCTCATAATCTGTGTTGCTCATTGTTTCTCTATCATCTTCCTGAATCTCTTGAATATGTATCCAGAATCATTTGGTCCGGGACCTGCTTCCGGGTGGTGCTGGAATGTCATTAAAGGCAATTCCTTATGCTTCAATCCTTCTTCTGTTCCATCATAGAGGTTTTTATGAGTAAGCTCTACCTGATCATTCAGACTGCCTATATCAACACAGTAGTTATGGTTCTGTGAGGTGATTTCGACCTTTCCTGTTAAGAGGTCCATAACCGGATGATTTCCACCATGATGACCGAATTTCAATTTATATGTGTTTCCCCCGAGAGCGAGTCCTAATATCTGATGCCCCAGGCAGATGCCGAGAATAGGCTTTCTGCCAATGAGTTTTTTTGCAATGTCTATAGCATACGGAATGGACTGAGGGTTTCCAGGGCCATTGCTTAAAACTATTCCGTCAGCTTCACTCAGAGCAACCTCCGGATCTGTTTGAGCAGGTATGACCGTTACATCGAAACCTGTCTCCACAAGATGTCTCAATATATTCATTTTCACACCAAAATCATAGACAACTATTTTCATCCCCACTTTACTAACTGGGGGTAGGGGGGTATCAGTATTTTCCCCTTGTTCCCCTAATTTCCAGAGCGGTTGTGTCCAGTTATAGGGTTTCTGTGTCGTCACCTCATTTACAAGGTCAAGAGAAGATATGCCAGGGTGATTCGATGCTTTGTCAATGAGACTCTCAGGATCAAGGTCAACTGTTGAAATAATTCCCATCTGAACTCCATTGTCTCTTAAATGAGAGGTGAGGGCCCTTGTATCAATCCCATGAATGCCTACTTTGTTGTGTTGTTTGAGATAGTCCCCCAGACTGTCTTTAGAACGCCAATTGCTCGGAAAGTCAAAAAACTCCTTTGCTATAAAACCCTCAAGGTTTGGTGAAACAGATTCAATATCCTCAGAGTTTATTCCGTAATTACCGATCTGAGAATAAGTCATTGCAACGATTTGACCTTTATAAGATGGATCAGTAAGAATTTCCTGGTATCCTGTCATTGAAGTGTTGAATACAACTTCGCCGATCGTCTCTCCTTCGGCTCCAAAATTCGAGCCTTCAAAGACAGTTCCGTCAGCCAGTGCTAAAAGAGCTTTT
>CAYPIT010000140.1:0-5513 GCA_964410825.1 uncultured Nitrospiraceae bacterium | reverse complement strand
CTTCACACACTCGCCTCCGCATCGCTGTAAATAGTTTTCATTTCACCATTACGATCTCTATTAACCGCGTCAACATACTTGTCAAATCGTGATGGTCCGGGGACTATAGTTCTGATAAATGCGGCAATTGACTTACCGATATTTACAAATATTTGATTTATCATTTCCTGCTTTTCATGATGCATGGAAACCCAGGCCTTAAGAGCAGCCGGATCATCAGTGGAAGGCATCGCATGCAGTGGGACATCTTTGACAGAGAGTCCCGGCAATAGTCCGAAGATTTTTTCATAATCTTTTTTATAATGTTTGATAATCACTGCAACGCATTGGGTTCTTGTAACGTTATGCTCTTCAGTGTTTTCTAAAGGCCCTAACGCCTGCGCCCACAGGCTGTCAACTCTTCCGTCCCAGAAATACCATGAATTATATGCAATCCCAATAAGAGGCATCGTCCTTCGCGTCGTTGTTCCTACCCCCTGTGACAACGGAAGGTTATCTGTGAAATTCATATTCGCCGGGTGACATGTTGCACAGGATACCAGTAAATTACTACTAAGACGGATATCGGAAAAAAGCTTCTTGCCAAGTTCCGCTGCTTTTGGATTCTCGGCAAAGGCATTAGACGGATCCTCTGGTAATTCGGGAAGCGAACCTATCCATAACGCACGCATTTTTTCTTTTTCAGGTGCGCTCCATTTATGAATGTCAATAGTCGATGCTGCAAACGACACAGAGCTAATTATCAGGATAATTAACAGAAAGGATGATTTATACATAACTACATGATCTTTGCGTATGTTGGCATTTATATGTCATGCCCGAAGTTTTCAGATGCTTCACAAAACAGATGTTAGTTGATAGTAAGCCCGGCTTCCCTCATCGATAGCTGATACCCAGTTCTGATGTCCATTATGTTCAGAGTGGCCAAACGCTATTCGACCATAACGCTTTCTGATAATATCTCTCGGTGCAGGTTTACCGCTACGGCCAAAATAAAAGCCCGGTTGCGGCGTCACATAAGCATGTCCCCATCTGTTCAGGATAATGCCGGCAATATCCCTTTTAGGATCAAAGCCTGCTCTGCCAAACAGCCTGACCATCTGTTTTCTAATCTTTACTTCAAAATCGAGATAATTCGTCTTAAGCAATTTATGCCGTCCTATAGGGCCCTGATCCTGAATTGAAAGTCCCGGAAAATAATATGGCACATAAAATGTAAGTACAACAGGCTTATCTGGATGAAGCGGAGGCTTATAATCCCCGACAACCATTGGCTGTGTAATATTACAGGAAAATCCGAATCCTTCGAACCACCGGCAAGCTGTAATTCCGAGTTTTTGGAGGAATCGCCAGTTTGTCAGCGCAACATTAACTACAAGCATTGGTGAACGATAAAAATGGCTGAATGCCTCTCTATATTCTCCGGGAAGGTCCCTGACAACACGTTTACCTACCCAACTGCCCGATGACATTATGACAGCCCTTGCTTTTAAACGATAAACTCTCCCTGCTTTTACATATGTTACCCATACAAAATCGGATCTATCAGGTTCCTTTTCGTGCTCAACCCTGACAGCCATTGTATTCAGCCTCATTCTTATCTTGTTGCCCGGCCGGTCAAGGGCATCAAAGTTTACTCGACCATTAATGATATCCCTGAACGATCTCTTTCCCTCGATCGCATCAGGTATCAATGCCTTGATTAGATGTCGCGAGAATCCGTCATTTCCGCCGGGGAACATTTGCCAGTTGCTGTCATCCAGTTCTTTTGATAAGGGGTTTTTTGCAAAGCCGGGCATGCCGATCTGATACGCCCCGTATGCTGAAATCGCATCACAGCCAAGACCAAGGCTTGCCGCCAATATGGGATCCGCATAATCGGTAACTTCACTGCTCAATCCCATATGCTTTTCCAGGCAGTCCTTATATGACATGGAGTCAATAAACTGAAAGAAATCATTTTTGCGGTAATGGGATTTGCGAGTCTTCTTCCATGAATAAAGATCTTCTTTCACTTCAGGAGGAAACGGAGTATTTGCAAGCTTATTATGCCAGATACCTTTAGCCCATTCAGGAGATTTAATATTGTAACGTCCCTCATTAAAGTAATATCCAACACTCGGTGCATCAAACCACATCATAAATCCAAAATTCGTCCGATCAAACTGAAGATTTTTGAGTTCTCTGTCTATTTTCTGATACCTGAATCTCATCGGTACACCCAGCTCCGAATAGTACTCATATCCATGGTTTCCGGGTCTTCCGAGAACTACAAATGAGTTTGATCCCTGAGGGCCTCTTAACCGCTGGCCATTAACATCAAATTCATTGCGTTTAGCTTCTCCTCCAAAGATCGAGTGATTATCAATGATCAGGCATTTTTTTCCTATTCGAGCATATTTACTAAATTGCCATGCAGCACCAAGTCCGCTTATACCTCCTCCTATTACAACAAGATCAACTATCTCACCGGTATTTTTCATATCATCAGGAATCGTATCATAATGGCCGTCACGCATCTTATGTGCAGCAAGCCTGACTGATTCCATATTTCCATGAGCACCGGCATAATCTCCAACACCTCCTGGACCGTTCCAGTCAGGAGTCTCAGCCATCAGATTAAGTGGCGCGGGCAAATCAAGCAGCGCAATACCTGTACCCAAAAGCATAGAGTTGAGAAAGTCCCTGCGAGTTATATTGATATCAAGCCCGAGCGAATTTATCTGTTTGGAAGTAAGCTTTCTGATCTTCTTCATAATTATATTCCCCTATCTTTATTCATTGCCGGTCCTCTTCGTTTATTGACTGCTATACAATTCAATCATTACAATTTAAAATTATATCTTTATGAACATATTCCTTATATGACCCTTATCATATCTGAGTTCAATCATTCTAACCATTTACTCTCTAAGTGTAAATATTCTTTCTTTACAAATATCAAAGAATAATATATATATTAATTGTCTGCACTCTACAAAAAGAACCGGTATATGATTTTTATCATACTTTTCTGAATGAAATGATTTTATCATTTTGTAAAGGAAAAATAGTCTTTATGATATATATTCGCAAACAAATTAAAAACAGAAAACAGGGGAGGTGATGCGTTATAAATTTGAAATAATTAGCGGATCATTCAACTTAAGTTAATAGTTTAAATTAAAGGAGGTAACTCATGAGAAAATATATATTAATTTTATCTACCATAATTTTTACTGTGAGTTTGGCAGGTCTTGCTTATGCCGGTCACGATCACATGGTAATTCCTTATGAAACCGAGGCATTGGGCTCTCAGACTACAATGCCTTTGCCGGCCGGTGGCGATCTTCGCCATCACATAACAGGACATGTGCCCTACAAAACATGGGAATTATGGCCGGGGAAAGGAAAACTGTATACCGGAACAAAACCTCATGGCGCATTGCTCACTACATACGTGAACGACATAGCTCTTAAGTCATTAGACAAAAAGAAAGGTTTCAGTAACAACTCTATAATCGTAAAAGAAAATTATACACCTGAGAAAAAACTTGCTGCAGTAACGGTTATGTATAAAATAAAAGGTTACGATCCTGCTGGAGGTGACTGGTTCTGGGCAAAATATGACCCGAATTTCGAGATACTTGCAGAGGGAAAGGTAAAGGGCTGTATAGCATGCCACGGCACTGCAAAAGACAATGATTATGTATTTACAGGAAAAGTAAAATAAAAAACTGTTCTCTCCTTCATCATTTTTTTTAGTTGAGATGTTATAATCTTTGTGCCGATTCGACTATCACCTTTTGAAATGATGAAATATTATTAATGCCAAAACAGGATCAACTGGACAGTCTCTGTATCAACACAATCCGTACTCTGGCTATCGACGCTGTCCAGAAAGCCAACTCCGGCCATCCCGGTGCACCTATGGCGATGGCTCCGGTTGTATACTGTTTATGGCAGCGTTTCCTGCGCTTTGATCCTGATCACCCCATATGGGCCAACCGTGACCGCTTTGTGCTTTCAGCAGGCCATGCTTCAGCACTGTTATATTCATTACTTCATCTGTGCGGTGTTAAAACCGTGGATCCTATGTACGAAGTGCTTGGCAATCTTTCGGTTGAACTTGAAGACATAAAAAACTTTCGTCAGCTTGACAGCAAATGTCCAGGGCATCCGGAATACCGCTGGACTTCCGGAGTAGAAACTACAACCGGCCCATTAGGACAGGGTGCGGCAAACAGTGTGGGTATGGCTATTGCCGGTCGTTGGAATGCAGGACATTTCAATCGTCCGGGCTTTGAACTTTTTGATTATGATGTATTCGCGCTATGTGGTGATGGTTGTATGATGGAAGGAGTTACAAGTGAAGCAGCTTCATTTGCTGGCCACCTCAAACTTTCCAATTTATGCTGGATATATGACAGCAACCATATCACAATTGAAGGCAGCACTTCGCTGACATTCAGTGAAGATGTAGCCTCCCGTTTTATCAGCTATGGCTGGAATGTGGAGCGTGTGGGAGATGCTAATGACCTTGACATGCTCGAACATGCATTTGAATCTTTTAAAAAAACCGATGATCGCCCTACCCTTATCATTGTGGACAGTCATATCGCATTCGGATCTCCGAATAAGCAGGACACTCACTCTGCACATGGTGAGCCTCTCGGGGAAGATGAAATAAGGCTTACCAAGCGCAATTATGGCTGGCCGGAAGATGCTAAATTTTTAATTCCGGATGGTGCAAGAGAACATTTTCAGGCAGGAATAGGCAAACGCAGCCGCGAACTTCGCGATGCATGGATGGCAAAGTTTGAAGAATACCGCCGGCAGTATCCATCTCTGGCTGATCACATTCATTTAATGCAGCACCGCAAATTGCCTGAAGGATGGGATAAGGATTTACCGACTTTCCCTATTGACCAAAAGGGTATTGCCACTCGCGTATCCTCCGGCAAAGTACTAAACTCGGTAGCAAAGAATGTGCCCTGGTTAATAGGCGGTTCAGCAGACCTTGCTCCTTCAACTAAAACCACATTAACTTTTGAAGAGTCCGGTGATTTTTCTGATGAAAACCCGGAGGGTCGCAATTTTCATTTTGGTGTACGGGAGCATGCTATGAGTTCTATCCTCAACGGATTGTCCTTGTCAAAAATTCGTCCCTTTGGTTCAGGTTTTTTGATTTTCAGTGACTACGCTCGACCGGCAATAAGACTGAGCGCCTTGATGGAAATTCCAGTTATTCATATTTTCACCCATGATTCAATAGGAGTCGGAGAAGACGGACCCACCCATCAACCTGTTGAACACCTGGCATCCTTACGCGCAATCCCCGGTCTTATCACATTGCGGCCCGCAGATGCCAATGAAGTTGTTGAGTCATGGCGTGTAATAATGCAGCTACGGGATCGACCGGTAGCACTGATTTTGACGCGTCAAGCCCTGCCAACCCTCGACCGTACAAAATATGCGTCTGCTTCAGGCGTTGCAAAAGGCGCTTACATACTGGCTGATGCAGAAAATAATAC
>CAYPIT010000139.1:0-5588 GCA_964410825.1 uncultured Nitrospiraceae bacterium | reverse complement strand
GCCAATAAAGCCGTTCAGAACGCAGACCTTTTAATTGGTATAGGCGTAAGATTTGATGACAGAGTTACCGGTAGAACCGTGGATTTTGCACCTCATGCCAAGGTAATCCAGATTGATATAGACCCCACATCTATAAGGAAAAATGTGCGGGTTGATCTGCCTGTTGTTGGAGATGTGAAGAATGTCTTGAAGGATACATTAAAAATCCTGAAAGAACAAAAGGGTCAATGGGGTGCTGTCAGGACATCATGGTTAAAGCAGATAGATAAATGGAAGAAAGAAAGACCCCTTTCATACAGAACAGAAAAAAATGTTATCAAACCGGAGTTCGTCGTAGAACAGATTTATGAAGTCACGAAAGGCAATGCCATAATCTGCACCGAGGTTGGACAGAATCAGATGTGGTCTGCTCAATATTATAAATATGACAAGCCCAGAAAATGGCTTTCCTCAGGCGGACTCGGCACAATGGGTTATGGCTTTCCTGCATCGATCGGCGCTCAGATTGCATGTCCTGACCAGCTGGTTTTTGATATAGCAGGTGATGGAAGCATCCAGATGAATATTCAGGAACTGGCTACAGCCGTAATTAATAAATTACCGGTCAAGGTAGCGATTCTGAATAACGGGGTACTCGGCATGGTAAGACAGTGGCAGGAACTGTTCTTTAAAGAGCGGTATTCACACGTCCATCTTGATGTTGTTCCTGACTTTGTAAAGGTAGCGGAAGCATACGGCGCCGTTGGCCTGAGAGCTACAAAACCTGAGGAAGTGATGCCGGTGCTCAAGGAAGCGTTAAAGATTAAGAAACAGCCGGTATTTATGGACTTTGTTGTTGACTGGAAAGAAAAGGTTTACCCAATGGTGCCTGCCGGAGCGGCAATTGATGAGATGATTTTTGATGAGGATAAGAAAAAACCTGAAAAGAAACTGAAAGCAGTGAACTAGAGAAAAATAAAAATGTAAAAATCAAAATGCAAGATCAAGGAATTCCTTAATTTTTATATTTGATTCTTTATTTTTGATTTCTCCGGAGGAAATATGAGGCATACAATTTCAGTTCTTGTTGAAAACAAATTCGGAGTGCTGTCAAGAGTCTCAGGCCTTTTTAGTGGACGGGGTTTTAATATCGAAAGCCTGTCGGTAGGTGAAACTATCGACCCTGCAATATCCACCATGACCATAGTCACAACCGGAGATGACCAGATAGTTGAGCAGATCACTAAACAGCTCAACAAGCTTATCGATGTTATAAAGGTGGTGGATCTTCTGGATATAGACCATGTTGAGCGGGAAATGGTCCTTATTAAAATCTCCCCACGAAAAGAAGACAAGTCCGAGGTTCTGAAGCTGGCAGAAATATTCAGGGGTAGAATAGTTGACTCAGGCACGGCTACATTCACTGTTGAGATAACAGGCAGCGAAAGAAAAATTGCCGCATTCATAGAGCTTATCAGGCCTTATGGAATAAAGGAGTTTGTAAGAACTGGTAAAGTCGCTATAGCACGTGAAGGAATTAAGAAAACAAAATAAAGCAGGATGCAAGGAGGTTCAATGAAAATCTATTACGATAAAGATATCAAGCGCAATCTTATAAAGCAAAAAACCGTATGCATAATGGGGTACGGCAGTCAGGGCCATGCACATGCTAATAATTTAAAGGAAAGTGGCGTAAATGTCATCATCGGCATCAGGAAAGGGGCAAGTTTCAACAAGGCCAAAAAAGCAGGTTTCGATGCGATGTCTCCTTCAGAGGCAGCTAAAAAAGCAGATATTATAATGATGCTCCTGCCTGATGAAAACCAGGCTGATATATTTAATAATGAAATAGCTTCAAATATCCGTAAAGGTGTTTATCTTGGATTTGCCCATGGATTTAATATTCATTACAACCAGATAATTCCTTCGTCAGATACAAATGTCTTCATGGTAGCTCCCAAGGGACCCGGACATCTGGTCAGGTCAGAATTCACGAATGGAAGCGGAGTCCCATGTCTGGTTGCTGTTCATCAGGACCATTCAAAGAACACTAAAGCTATGGCTCTTTCCTATGCATCAGCAATCGGCGGCGGCAGGGCCGGCACTATCGAGACAACGTTCAGCGAGGAGACCGAAACAGACCTTTTTGGAGAGCAGGTAGTTTTATGCGGTGGATTGACCTCTCTCATCACCGCTGGTTATGAAACACTTGTTGAAGCCGGCTATGCGCCGGAAATGGCATATTTCGAATGTCTGCATGAAGTCAAACTTATAGTAGACCTTCTCTACGAAGGCGGCATTTCGAACATGCGCTACTCTATAAGTAATACTGCACAGTTCGGAGACCTTACAAGAGGACCACGTGTTATTAACGGGAAGACAAAAAAAGAAATGAAAAAAATTCTTGATGAAATCCAGTCAGGTGAATTCGCAAGAGAGTGGATGCTCGAATGTAAGGCTAATAAGCCGGTTTTTAATGCATTGACCAAAAAAGGAGAAAGGCATTCGATCGAAAAAGTTGGCGCAAAGTTGAGAAGTATGATGCCGTGGCTTAAAAAAAGCAAACTGGTAGATAAATCAAAGGCATAATGCTTCAGTTTGCTAAAGAAGGTTACCCCTTCATTTTTTCCTTCGCTTTTATTACTGTTCTGCTGGCAGTTTTCCGGTTTCAATGGATAGCTGTCGCTGCATTAATCCTGACATTGTTCATGCTGTTTTTTTTCAGAGATCCTGACAGGGAAACCATCAAAGACCGGGATGCATTTCATTCTCCCGCAGATGGTAAAGTCATATTCATCGGTAAAGGAAGAGAGGATGAACTGCTCAATGATTCGGCAATGAAGATAAGTATTTTCATGTCGCCGCTTGATGTACATGTAAACAGGGTCCCCTGTGATGGAGTTGTGAAAGGGGTGAAACATTATCCCGGTAAATTTATATCCGCATTTAAGGACGATGCATCAAGATATAACGAACACATAACAATGCTTTTTGAGTGTGAGCAATATGGTGATATAGTCCTGAAACAGATTGCCGGAGCAGTGGCCAGGCGTGCTGTCTGCAGGGTAAAACCGGGAGACAGCCTTAAACAGGGGCAGCGATACGGTATTATAAAATTCAGTTCACGCGTAGATATTTTTCTGCCACTGGATACGGACATTAAGGTACAGTTAAACGATAAAGTAAAAGCTGGAGAAACGGTTCTTGGAATCATGAGTTTGAGTCCGGAAATCAGTAATTCAGTCTCAGATCACTGATTACTTGTTACTGTTCAGTAATTACTGATCACTAAAAAATGAGAAAAGGAATTTACATACTGCCCAATACATTAACTCTTGGTGGAATGTTCTGCGGGTTTTATGCAATTCTCGCATCATTCAAAGGACATTTTATATTTGCTGCCTGGGCAATATTAATAGCAAATATTTTTGACGGGCTTGACGGATGGGTTGCGAGACTCACTAATAGCACAACGAAGTTCGGCATACAACTTGATTCTCTTTCCGACCTGATCGCTTTTGGAGTCGCTCCAGCAGTTCTGATTTACAGCTGGGGATTACAGCCTTTTGGACGTCTTGGATGGGGAGCGGCATTTCTGTTTGTTATCTGCGGCGCACTAAGGCTTGCAAGGTATAACGTGCAGATGGGAACCGCGGAAAGCAAGGCGTTTGTGGGCCTGCCTATACCGGCTGCCGGTACAGTCATAGCTTCTCTGGTACTATTTTATAATGAAGTATTGGGCACCATGGGAGGAAGAAATTATGTCCTGCTTTTTCTGCCGTTCCTGCTCGCAGCGCTAATGGTCAGCACAATTCGCTTTCACAGTCTGAAAGAGATCGATTTTAAGAATAGAAAGCCGTTCTGGCTTCTGGTTGTAATAGTTGTAGCTTTTGTGCTTATTTTTATGTATCCTGAAACAGTTATATTCATTTTTTCTATAATATATGTGCTCTGGGGAATTATCGAAGGCACTTTGATTTTTCGCAAAAAAAGACGTGTAAAGAAAACCGGAAAATGAGAACAATAAAAATTTTCGATACGACTCTCAGAGATGGTGAGCAGTCACCCGGCGCGTCAATGAATGCGGGAGAAAAAGTTCAGCTCGCAAAGCAGTTGGCCCGTCTTGGCGTCGATATAATAGAGGCAGGATTTGCGATAGCATCACCCGGTGATTTTGATGCAATAAAAGCTATAGGCGAAGAAGTCGAAGGCCCTGTTATCTGCAGTCTTGCACGCGCAAAAGAAGAGGACATTAGACGTGCATGGGAATCCCTCAAGGATGCTCCCAAAAAGAGAATACATACTTTTCATTCAACCTCCGATATTCATTTAAAGTATCAGTTCCGTATTGACCGGGATGAGGCGCTGAAAAGATCAGTTGAGATGGTTCAACTTGCCAAGAGTTTTCTTGATGATGTTGAGTTTTCCCCCATGGACGCGACCAGGACTGATATCGGATACCTGTGTGATGTGGTGGAAGCGGTGATAGAAGCAGGTGCTTTAACAGTAAATATTCCTGACACCGTGGGCTACATCATTCCCGGCGAGTTCGGTAACATGATCAAGGATATCCGTAACAGGGTAAAGAACATCGACAAAGCTGTTATTGCGGTTCATTGTCATAATGACCTCGGACTTGCGTCTTCCAATTCGCTGGCTGCTGTTATGAACGGTGCCGGTCAGATCGAATGCACTGTTAACGGGATCGGTGAGCGTGCAGGAAACTGTTCCATGGAAGAAGTTGTGATGGCTTTGAGAACCAGAAAAGATATTTTTGATGCTGATACTAACATTAATACAGAAGAAATCATCAGAAGCAGCAGGCTCGTAACAAAGATAACCGGAATGACTGTACAGCCGAACAAGTCGATAGTAGGCGCCAATGCCTTTGCACACGAATCCGGTATTCACCAGGACGGTCTCTTAAAGGAAAAATCCACATATGAGATCATAAGACCGGAATCTATCGGCCTGCACAAGACAAAGTTTGTTCTCGGAAAACACTCCGGAAGACACGCATTCAGAACAAGGCTGGTTGAGCTTGGCTATTCATTAAGTGATGAGGAAATCAACGGCGCCTTTGATCGTTTTAAAAAACTTGCTGACCAGAAAAAGGATATTTATGATGAAGACCTGGAAGCCCTTGTTTCGGATGAAATTACAACAGTCCCTGAAATCTACGGTCTGATTGATATGAGCGTTTCAGGCGGGATGAACCAGAACCCTACTGCTGTTGTAACAATGAAGGTCGATAATGAGACACATGAAAAATCAGCATCCGGAGATGGGCCTGTTGATGCGGCATTTCAGGCTATAACTTCGATCACCGGTACTAAAAGCAGATTGCTGAAATATGAAGTAAAGGCTATTACAGGCGGGACTGATGCTCTCGGTGAGGTTGTATGCACGCTTGAAGAGGATGACAGATCCGTTAGCGGACACGGAGCTGACACTGATATAATAATAGCCTCTGCAAGAGCTTACATCAATGCGTTGAATAAGCTTGCCGCCAGAAAGAAATAGGATCAGAAAAGCCCTCTAAGTTCTCCTTTATTAAAAATGGACTTTGTTATTCCCTTCTCTCTTAAAGAGGTTCGTGACCTGACAAG
>CAYPIT010000138.1:0-5599 GCA_964410825.1 uncultured Nitrospiraceae bacterium | reverse complement strand
ATGATTCTTTGCAAAGTCTCCGGAGTACCATTTGAATATGCGCGAAAGAGAAACACTGCCTCTCTCAATGTCGATTACCGCTCCCCCTGAGTTCAGGAATGTCCGGGCAGCAATTGTAAGTTCAGCATCGAGATTTTCAGGCGTATAAAAATCAATAGGAGGGCATGATGACGAGGCACACACAAGTGCAAAGTGGATTCTTGGATCTACCTGTTCAACCGAAAACTGAAGCCTTTCATCCCCGCTCCCAAACATTTTGAAGATTGAATTTGCCGGTCTTCTGTTATTTCTCAGGAGTCCATGCTCTATATCATCCGGACTGAAAAACATGTCACCGATGCAGTATTGGATTCGTTTAAAGAAATTTCTCACCTCTTTTACCGAGTCTTTAATTCCCAGTTCCACAACTCCATGTATCACAATCACATTGTAGAGGTTTATCCAGAACGCAATTTTGTCCTCTCTGGAACTGAGTTCATTCAGGTCCATATTTTTCAGTGCGTAGCTCTTTTCCAGATATCCGGCATATGCCTCTGAATGCTTCATCCTCTCATAAGCCACTCGCCCCTTCTTTGTGTCAAAAAATGCTCCCCTTAAAACATTCATCGCCTTTTTTAAATGTTTAGATATTTCGTTAGAAGGAATATTCTCACGGGGCTCACCGTCATTAAGCACTATTTTGTCAGAAAGAATAAATCTCTTGTGAGCATCAGATTTCTTTTCTGCCTCTCTTTCTGTCGTGCATTTAGCCTGCTGAAAAGCGATAACGCTGTTTATATAACCTATATGCGTAAAGGCCTGTGGAAAGTTACCAAGGGCCACTTGCCAGACCACATCATATTCTTCCGAAAAAAGCCCGAGATGGTTAGATGTACTCTCTGCTCGTCTCAGAAGAGATTCAGCTTCATCATTTCTGCCAAGAGCGATTAAATTGTCTATCATCCAGAACGTACATAACAGGAAAGTTCCTTCTTTTCCTGATAGTCCATCATTTCCTTCATAACGGTAAACGAAACCTTCATGGCTGAGTTCTCTCTGTATTGCCTCGATTGTAGATACAACACGGGGATCTTTAACAGGAAGAAATCCAAGGATCGGAATTAACAGGCTGCTTGAGTCGAGATTGTCGGAATCATAATGCTGGACAAATGCTTTTTTCTTTTCACTCCATCCTTTTTGCAGAACATCATTCTTAATATCCGATCTGATTTTATCCCATTTTTTCAAATCTGCATGAAAGCCGTATCGTCTGGCAATTGTGATCCCCCTGTCAAGGGCCAGCCAGCACATCACTTTTGAATAAACAAACTGATAAGGCCCTCCCCTTACCTCCCAGATACCGGAATCACTATCCCTCCAGTGTTCAACCACATAGTCACAGACATCCCTGAGAAACGGCCAGATACCCGAATCAATTTTGCCTACATAATCCGAAAGTTTCAGTACCGCATCCATCAACTCCCCATATATGTCAAGCTGCTTCTGCTTTGCGGCCTCATTGCCAATACGCACAGGTTTGGAGCCTTTATATCCCTCAAGATGAGTTAGTTCTTCTTCTGGCAGTTTTTCTTCACCGCGGAGACCATACATAATCTGCATTTTCCCCGCACCATGCGCAGACAGAAGCTTTTCTATCCATCTTAAATATCCCTCTGTCTCAGAGAGATGACCAAGGTTAAAAAGTGCCTGCAATGTAAAAGAGGTGTCTCTAACCCATGTGTACCTGTAATCCCAGTTTCTCTCTCCTCCTATTTCTTCAGGCAGTGACGTAGTTGCTGCTGCCGCTATAGTACCAGCAGGATCGTAATAAAGAAGTTTAAGCACAAGGGCTGACCTCTCAACCATATCCCTGAAAGGGCCTAAATGCACCGCTCTGCCGGTTTCACTTTTTCCAAGCCAGTTCTGCCAGAAAGTCTTTGTATCCTGAAAAGATTTCTCTATTTTCGCAGGATCAATAACCCGTGATTTATTGTCTCCGTACTTTAAGAACAGCCACACCCTGTCACCACTAGATAAATCCCATTGCGCCCGCGCATGATCAGCATTTAAATTTACATTTCGAGTACAGGAAAGAGATATGCTCTCACCATTAGATAATGCGACAATTCCGTTTTCGTCTTTCATAAGTCTTGTTTCGGATCTCGCATAATTGAATTGCGGGTCAAAAATCATCTCTGTATTAACATGACCCTCTATAATTTCTATCAACCTGTATAACTCATGCTGCTGTTCTTCGAGTTCTTCGCAGCCGCATGCATTAACAGGCATGAAATCTGTTAACCGCATAATACCTTCACTCACCCTGAATCTGGTTTGGAGTAAATTTGTTCCAGGAATGTACTCGGCGACCGAATTCCATTCACCAACTGGATGAACAGAAAATCGACCACCCTTCTTGCTGTCAAGTAATGCTCCGAATATACTGGGAGAATCTATGTGCGGCATACAGAGCCAGTCTATCGAGCCGTCAAGACCTATTAATGCTATCGAATGAAGATTACCTATTATTCCGTAGTCACTTATTTTCTTGTACATATTTTTAGAAGGGTTCGAGGGGCACAGGATTCAAGGGTCAGGTAGGACCCTTGAATCCATTTATTTTCATTCACATGCTCTGCCTTTAAAATGAAAAAAGAATTTGAGCGCCTTCTTCACCTTATCGGAAAATACTTTACCTGTAAAAAAATTACCTACAACTCTTTTATTAATCTCTCCAAGGGTAGGATACGGATGAACCGCTGATGCAAGTGATGAAAGTTTTACTCCTCCGTTTAAAACCGCCACCCATTCACTTATAAGTTCACCTGCATGAGGTCCCAGAATCTGTATGCCTATAGGTTTTTCTTTTTCATTAAGTATCATTTTCACCTTACCGACCTCTGTGCCCTCTGCAAGGCTCCTGTCATTTGACCGGAATTCCTCTGTCCAGACCGAATATTTTATATTGGCATGCCTCGCCCGCTTTTCATTCATTCCAATGCTCGCCAATTCAGGATCAGAAAAAGTCGCCCAGGGAAGAAATGTATAATTAGATTTCTTTGGCAAATGGAGGATTGCATTACTAAGGACAACTCCACCCTCATATCCTGCAGCATGTGTAAACTGATAAGCCCCTGTAACGTCACCCGCAGCATAAATATGTTTATGGTTTGATCTCAATCGACTATCAACTTTTATACCCTTGTTATCAAATTTCAAAGAGATATTTTCAAGACCCAGTCCATCAAGGTTAGGTTTTCTGCCAAGGGCAATAAGTATCTGCTCAGCCTTAAGGCTTACGGTTTTATTATCCGCATTCTTAATAACTAACACTCTTTCTGAACCAATATTTTTTGTGCTAATTATCCTGGAGTTTAAATAAAATCTTACGCCCTCGGATTCAAGCACCTTCATTACCTGGTCAGCCATATCCTTATCCTCTTTACTAAGTATCTGACCGCTTCGCTGCACTACATATATTTTTGTGCCTAACCTGCAGAATGACTGAGCCATCTCGATCGCGATAGGACCGGCACCGATTATAATCATGGAATTCGGAAGACTCTCAAGGAAAAATATTTCCTTATTTGTAATAAAAGGAGTTTCACCTATTCCGTCTATTGGAGGTATAGACGGAGATGACCCTGTTGATATGAGCCATTTATTGGCTGAATAGGTTTTGCCATTAACATTTACCGTATAATCATCAAGAAAACTTACATTTCCAAACTCAACTTTTACCCCGAGTTTACAGAATCTCTCCTCAGAATCATGTTTCTGAATTACACTGATCACAGACCTAATTCTTTTTGACACGTCTTTATAATTAACAGGTTTAATAACCATAGGCGGGAGGCCATATCTGGTGGTATTTTTCATCATGTGATAGATATGTGCAGTCCTTATAAGTGTCTTGCTCGGGACACATCCGAAATGAAGACAATCCCCTCCGAGGGCTTCTTCCTTTTCAATGAGCAGTGTCCTGGCTCCAAACTGGCTTGCTCCGGACGCAACCGTTAAGCCTGCTGCACCGCCTCCGATTATTCCGATATCAAAATCATACGTTGGCATAACAGACTCCTTTATCTATAGGGTTCGAGGATTCAAGGGTTCCAGTGATAATGAAAATCAATGATAAAACATAAAAATTAAAATTACAGATTAAAATGTAAAAAGTGAACAGCAACAAGCCACATATATTTGTATCTATTTTTGATTTTTGATCTGTCATTTTACATTTTGATTTTAAATTTTTTATTTTTAATTGCTTGACTTTCCACTCGATATTTTCGATTTATAAAATGCAAGTGCTTTCTTCGTTATCAGCGGAAACAGTCCAAGGATCACAAACGAAATAATCAGTGTTGGTGAAAGTATGCCTGATAGCGATTCTATTTTTGCCAGTTCCTTGCCTGCATTCACATAAACGACAGTTCCAGCCAGCATACCTACCTGAGAGACCCAGTAAAATGTTATTAATCTCATACTGGTCAGACCCATTACCAGGTTTATAAGCCAGAAAGGAAAAACAGGTATAAGCCGCACTGTAAATAAATAAAAGGCCCCTTCTTTTTCAACTCCTTCATTAACCGTCTTCAGTTTCTCGCCAAACCTGCTCTGTATCCAGTCTCTAAGAATAAACCTTGAAACAAAACATGCAAGAGTTGCGCCGATTGTGCTTGCAAACGATACCACTACTGTTCCGACCACAAGACCAAAGAACGCACCTCCCGCAAGTGTCATCACTGCTGCACCGGGAAGAGAAAGTGAGGTAACAAAGATATAAATCAGCATATAGCTTCCAATTACAGCAGCACGGTTATCGCTATAGATGATTTGAAATTTTGCCTGCGACTCTTTTATGTAAGACAATGTAAGGTAGTCTCCGAGATTAAAAATCCTGAAGGCAGCCAATAAGGCTATTATTACAAGTACGATTATAATTTTGTTTGAATTACCGGATTTTTTCTCAGTCATGTAAAAATAGTACAGTTTTTCAGACACTTAATATATGATGCGTATCATACATTAATAGTTATCATTATAAGTTAAATTATGCATTATTCTGCAAACCTTGTCGGACCGCTCAGTGTACGCAAGAATGCCTCAAGCTGGTCAAGCTCGGCATCGTTCAGTTCTCCATGCTCCAGTTCAGGTTCTCTCTCCCCTATCATTAAGCTTTTATAGAATTCAAGCACTTCCCTCAGTGTTTTAAACTGCCCTGCATGCATAAAAGGAGCCCGCTCAGCAACATTCCTCAAGGTAGGCGTTTTAAATGCTCCTAAAGATTTATCCTCGCTTGTGTCAAGCAGGCGCAGTTTCGCACAGTCCATGGGTGATGCGTCACTGAATCTGCTCATACAGTTGAACTCATCAGATAGAACTTTAACAATCGCATCTGCTCTTCCTCTGTCTATCGGCAAAGACGGAGGTTGCGGCACTCCCACATCATGAAAACTTCCATCTGTGAAGAGAGGCCCGTTATGGCATTTAATACACTGTGCCTTTCCCATAAAAAGTCTCAGCCCACTCGCCTCCGCATCGGTGTAAATAGTTTTCATTTCAGCATTACGATCTCTATTAACCGCGTCAACATACTTGTCAAATCGTGATGGTCCGG
>CAYPIT010000137.1:0-5606 GCA_964410825.1 uncultured Nitrospiraceae bacterium | reverse complement strand
CCGGCTTGACCGGAGTATCCAGAAAAAAAGATATATTCATATTATGACTACTGGATTGCCCAGTCAAGCCGGGCAATGACAGATTGTGTATTTTCACTTATAAGAAGCTTCAACTTTTTTGCGAAAAAACCAAAATTTATAAGGGCAAACAGAGATGCAACAGCCCTTTTAGTACCGCTTTAATTTTTTGCTGAACATATCCTTATTTTTCTGTTGACTAAAAAATGATAATGAAATAAAATCAAGCCACTGTTGACATTTTTTATATTTACGGCGCTATCTGTTATAAAAATGAAGACAAATTTTAAAAAAATAATCTTTTGGGATGAAGCAGATTTTTAATACATTTCTTTTTGTATATCGTTTATATCAATTTAAATATACCTCTCCAACTAAGCCTGTAATGAGCAATTAATAAACAATCACTTCGTTACTCCTGCCGCAAATAAAATAAGTTATGCCTGTAACTATTGACATTTTAAGTATTTTTATTTTAAAAAATAATACATGAGAAAGGCTTTTATATTACCGTTACTGCTGGTTTTATTAATAAACAACAGTGAGGCAAAAAAGCAGACCTCTATAGAGGGAATACGGTATGCAACATATAAAAGTTACACCAGGGTAGTTATAGATGTAAACGGCCCCCTTGAGTTCACCCAAAATCGTTTGTCCAGTCCTGACCGCATATATTTTGATTTGAAAAATTGCGCCATTTCCGGTGAAAAGAAATCCGCTGTAACTATAGAAGATAATGTCTTGAAAGAAGTGCGTATGGCCCGGTTTGATAAAAATACAGTAAGGGTTGTATTCGGCATCAAAAAAACAAAAAATTATTATGCCTTTGTACTTGAAAATCCGTACAGACTTGTAGTGGATATTTATGCTCCCGGCAAACAGACACCTCTTCGTAAAAAAAATGACAATAATAAAAAAGTGGCGGTTGGAAAAAGCTTATATGAAATAAAGACAGTTGTAATCGACCCCGGACATGGAGGGAAGGACCCTGGAGCAATTGGTCCGAACGGACTCAAAGAAAAAGATATTACTTTAAATGTGGGGAAAAGGCTCGGAAAAATTCTTAAGGAAAGGAATGGAATAGAAGTTATTTATACCCGTGACAGGGATAAATTTGTGCCCCTTAATGAGAGGACTGAATTGGCTAATGCTAAAAGGGCTGAACTCTTTATCTCGATCCATACAAATGCCAGCAAGAGAAGAAACACAAGGGGATTGGAAACGTATTTTCTGAACTGGACGAATAACAGGGAAGCTATAAAAGTTGCTGCCAGAGAGAACAAAGTATCTATTCAAAAAATGCAAAAGATGCAAAATGAGCTCCAGTTTATATTGCAGGATCTTGCTAGAGACAATAAAAGAAAAGAGTCTATGAGACTTGCTCATAGTGTGCAAAATTCTATGGTCACTTCTCTTAAAAAGAATTATAGCGGGATAAAAGACCTTGGGGTTAAGTATGCGTTATTTTATGTCCTTGTCGGTGCCGAAATGCCATCCGTACTTGTTGAAATATCATTTGTCAGCAATCATGAAGAAGAAAAGAGACTTTCAACAGAGCAGTATAAGAACAAGATAGCTGAAGCAATTGCACAGGGAATAAACTCCTATATAACGCAGGCAACCCTTATAGTGAATCCCGTCATGGATCAAAAGGATAACATATTAGCCGAAGACGTATCTGTTCCCGATGATACATCGCGATCCAGATATGGTCATCATAACTATATTTTATCCGGCAGGCGTCTGGTAATCCGTGACAAAATGTAGCCCAAAGGCTAAGATCCTCTTATACCTATTACTTGTCGTAGCGGTTTTCATATCCCCTTCTTTTCAATTCAGCCTCATATTACTTTTTTTCGTCATAGCTGTAGCAGCCAGAGTGCCATTGTCTACGTTTAGAAGCGGGCTAATTCCTATCAGTTTTTTCCTGTTTTTTACATTCCTCAGTAATGTATTTTTTCATGAGGGCATAATCCGGTATAAAATCCTGGGACTACCGATAACTGATGAAGGTATAAAACGTGGAGGTGAACTGACATTAAGGCTTTTTATTCTAATTATAGGTGCCAGGATCTTAACAGCAACTACCCGGGCTGAAGACCTTGTAAAAGCGATGAGCGGGCTTCTGGGTCCTGTCGGAAGGCTGAGCTTTGTAAAAGAATTAATATTTACTATGTCGCTTACTCTCAGGTTGCTTCCTATTATTTATAACGAGGCATCCGAACTCTATAAAAATGTGAAAAAATCAGAGACAAACGGGCTGACCGGAAAAATCAGGCTTTCTGTTTCGCTCCTGACACCTTTATTTGAGAATAGTTTGAAAAAAGCAAAAGATATGACAAATCTGGAGAAGGAATTTGAGGTTTGATTTTATATTGAAAGGTGGATTTATTATTGATGGCGCTACTAAAAATTCAAAGCCTGAGAGGGCGGATATAGCTCTTGAGGGAGACAGGATTAAAAAAATCGGATTGTTGGCAAATTCCTCTGCAAAGAAGGTCATCAATATAGATAATATGTATGTGTGTCCGGGTTTTATTGATGTACATGCTCATTCCGAATTTGTACTCATTGCGGATGGCAGGGCAGCGGGAAAAATCTGTCAGGGTATAACGACAGAGGTAAATGGTAATTGCGGCTTATCTGCTGCCCCTCTTTATGGGCCTGCTCTGGAACAGAGAGAGAAAGACCTCGATGAATTCAACATAAAAGAAAGATGGGGCAGTTTCCCTGAGTACTTTGCTCTCCTTGAAAAAAAAGGGATTGCTCTGAATTTTGCTACCCTTGTAGGTCACGGGAATCTTCGTGCATCAGTTCTTGGATATGCTGACAGGCCTCTGTCGAAAGCAGAAAAGAAGAAAGTTTATAAACTTATGGAAAATGCGATCCAGTCAGGCGCAAGGGGGGTATCAACAGGGCTGATCTATCCTCCTGGAATTTATTCTGACACATCCGAGCTCATTGAACTCTCATCTGAGCTAAAAAAATATGAGGGTATTTATTCAACTCATATGAGGAGTGAAGGAGACCGGCTTTTAGAATCAGTCGATGAAGTTATTTCTATAGCTGAAGAATCAAAAATTCATGCCCACATATCGCATTTAAAAACAAGCGGTGAAAGAAACTGGAGCAAACTTCCAGAAGTCTTTCAAAAAATTGAACTGGCAAACAGAAGTGGACTTGACTTGACTTGCGACAGGTATCCGTATATTGCATCAAGCACTGACCTTGACTCTATCTTGCCTTCGTGGGCGTTTGAAGGGGGTCGCAGTAAGGAACTGGAAAGGCTTAAAAATGAGCGGGCGCGTCTTTCAGGGGAAATTCTACGGCTGAATCCTGAAGTATCTTTCTGGGATAAGGTTGTAATATCGTCGGTTGGATTGAACAAAAATAAATGGATGGAGGGTAAGAGCCTCCTGCATATCGGCAGGACTCTCAAGAATCATCCTGTCCAATGTTTTTTTGACACTCTTATCGATGAGGAATTGCAGGTGGGTGCTGTATTCTTTACAATGGATGAAAAGAACCTGAAATCTGTTCTGAAATATAGATGTACGATGCTGGGTACTGATAGCAGCGCGAGGAGTTTTGACGGTATTACCGCAAACGGCATGCCTCATCCAAGAGGATTTGGCAGTTTCCCAAGGGTGCTTGGCAGATATGCAAGGGATCAGGGTATTTTGGAAATCGGTGAGGCAGTTTATAAGATGACGGGATTACCTGCGAGGACTTTTCGACTCAACCGGCGCGGGGTCATAGCAAAAGAATACTTTGCTGATATAACTGTGTTTAATGCTGAAGAGGTAAATGACTGTGCAGAATTTAGTGATCCATTTCGACAACCTGAAGGCATCTACCATGTATTTGTGAATGGAGAGCCGGTTATTCTTGATCAAGAATTTACAGGAGTATTGCCCGGAAGGGTGCTAAAATAAAACAACATAATGCGGGTAACAGATAATTTGATAAGGTCTGAATATGGCAGGCTGTCATTATGTTTTGAATTATTGCTAAAATACTTTCCATGAAAGCGGAATGGCTTTATAAAACAATATATCTGGCGATAACTCTCGTCCTTTTCTATCTGTTTTATCAAGTGCTCAGCCCTTTTCTGACAACAATAGCATGGGCCATGGCGCTTAGCATTTCGTTCTATCCGCTCTACAGGCTGTTTCTGAAATTTATCAAACAGCCATGGGCGGCATCATTGATAACTCTCCTGATTATACTGATTATCCTCTTAGGGCCTTTCTCATACATTGTGAGTGCACTGGTAGGTGAGATAACGGATGTCTACAGCACGCTTGAGGCGAAGGGATTCGAATCGGTTGCGGATATTCAGACCTACCCGGGAATTGAAGATATATTTGAAAAAATCAGTTCTTATAAATTATTTGAAGGATTTGACCTTCAGCAAAGCGCTGTTGATACCTTAAAGTCTATAGGCAAAACAATTGCGGAACATACAAAGAATGTATTCAAAAATGCAGTTCTTCTTTTAGTTGGATTTATAATTATGTGTATTACGATATTTTATTTCCTGAAGGATGGCAATACGCTTGCATCTTTCATAAAGAATCTGCTCCCTTTTTCGGATTCACAAAAGGACAAACTTGAAAAGCGTGTAAAAGAAATGGTTATTGCTGCTATTTATGGTGGTCTTGCAGTTGGAGTTGTCCAGGGTACGCTCGGCGGAATAGCTTTTGCATTTCTGGGTCTTCCGTCACCTGTCTTTTGGGGTACTGCAATGGCGGTATTCTCACTCCTGCCCCTGTTCGGTTGTTTTAGTATCTGGGGCACGACAAGTATAATTCTCTTGTTGTCCGGAGCGCACGCTAAGGGCATCGGGTTATTTCTCTACGGTCTTTTAATAATCAGCAGTGTGGATAATATTATTAAACCTTTAGTAATAGGAGGCAGGACCAAACTTCATACACTCCTTGTATTTTTCAGTGTCCTTGGCGGTCTCAAATTTTTTGGTTTCGTGGGTTTTATACTCGGTCCTTTAATTACGGCCCTGTGCCTTTCCCTTCTTGAGATCTATACGATAGAGGAACCGGAGCAGGAAGATAACAATCATCCAGACACCCCGCAGGTGTGTTGATGCTAATCAACCGCTAACCTCTTCCCGTCATGAAAGAAATGAATTCCCCTGTTGCTCAATGCGAGCGATATATCATCTCCCCTTTTAACCTGCAAATCGGGAGGTGTCTTTGCGATTAGTCTGGTACCATTGCCCATGACATAAACGAGAGTTTCAGGACCGAGATGCTCGACTAAATCCACATGTCCTTTAATCGGTCCATCTCCGGGAATCAGCGTTTCAGGTCTGAGTCCGATAGTAATTTTCTGGTTTACATATTGTCCTAAATCTGTCCTACTGCTTAAATCTATTTCAAAGTTTTCTGATTTAAAGATAAGAGTTGTGTCTTTTACAGATAACAGGCCATCAATAAGATTAATTCGGGGTGTCCCGATAAAACTTGCGACAAGAATATTTGATGGATAATTATACATTTCGTAAGGAGTTCCAACTTGCAGAATCCTTCCCTTATCCAGCAGTATGATTTTCTCTCCAAGAGTCATAG
>CAYPIT010000136.1:0-5928 GCA_964410825.1 uncultured Nitrospiraceae bacterium | reverse complement strand
TTGGAGATGCGGTAGATGAATGTGCAATTGTCAAGGTGAACAGGTTTTGCGGTGCCTTGATTGTAACCGCAAGAGGAAATTTCTTAAAAAGGGTTAGGAAACTCTTGAATAAGTACATTACCGAACCCGATGGCGCGGGAAATGGGCTATCCATGGATTTAGCCCGGGAAATTATTGATTTTTTTAGGTTTGAATTTCAACAGGATCCGTCTTACAGGGAAAATCCTCTACCCTTTCTCTTGCTTTTAGTAGGTTACAATTTAAAACAGCCTGCTTGCCTTGAGCATATATTTGTAAGGAATAGAGTTGTAAAAATTTCAGAGAGAATCGAAGTGAAGGAATATATAACAGACTTTGATATTCAGTCACCAGTGCCCGCTAAAAATCTTTTTTATGGTCATTCTGAATTGTCACACTATTTGTCCCAGCAGTTGCCGCTGCAAAGTCTCGACCTGGAATCAGGCAAGCTCATTGCCCTTTTCGCGATGAACCAGACACAAAAAATAGACAAATCGATTTCTCCTGACTTTCGCATGGCCGTTATAAAAGAAGGTATCGGATTTATTTGGATCGATGGTAAAGAATTGCAGTCATTGTCCGATAAATCCAGATTATTAGAGGCAGAACTCAGTGACAGGCTTCATCACTCTTTTGTTGCCTTTAATGATCATACCCGCACCTAATTTTTTTATGCAAAATCAAACGATCCGTTTGAGGCCCGGATATGACCGTAGTGATTAAAACATTTGGGACTAAAAGCAGTCGATGGAACTAATCGAGGTAATCAGAGCACGAAAAAGCATCAGAGCCTTTAGCACTAAACCAGTTTCAAAAGAGATTGTGGCAGAGATTATAAATGCAGGTGTTGCTGCACCTTCTAAAGGGAACTCCCAGATCTGGGAATTTATCGTGGTCACTGGTGATAAAAAGAAAGATATGGATAAGATGCTTTTGGAACTCCTGAGAACAGACTTTATCCCCGCCATGGAGTTGAGTGATTCTGATGATGTGACACAAAATGAGGCTTTGATTAAGGCCGAGAAGAGGAGCAGTAAAAATAGGCAGGAGATGTCAAAGATATTATCTCCTTTAGGACTTTCAGTAGAGAATTTCATGTTAGAAGGTACCTTTTGCTTTTTCAATGCACCAGTTGCCATCCTTGTATTTATAAATGAAGTCTTCTCAAAAGATCTTCCCCATATCCTGAGCGTAGGTGCTGCTGTCCAGAATATGCTGTTAACAGCTACCGATGTAGGACTAGGGACTTGCTGGATCGGGGGAGTCTGGAGATATACTAAAGATATAAGGACACTTTTAAAAATACCGCATGATATGAAGCTGCTTTCTTCAATAGCCTTAGGCTATTCTGATTTAGACACACCAATAAATAACTATAAGTCAACCAGAGATGATATCAGTGAATTTATTAGATGGATAGGTTTTGAGGAACAGGAGGGATGAACATTGTCATTAACAATGGTCTTAAAAGCCATCGATGGTCTTGTGTTAGCGGCTGACAGCCGAATGACCGAAGGCTATACCTTGGAGGGTCCAAAAATAAGGGATGATTCTGAAAAGTTCATACAGCTAAATGCTGATGTGGGTGTGTTGACCTACGGGCTTTCAGATATTGGCCATGCAGGCCTGATGTCTTTGAAGGAAATAGTTTCTCAGGGCGCTGATCAGTATACATTAATGTCTTCCATTCTCGATAAGGGGATGGAGGTATTTAAAAAAACTAGCTGCAACTGGAGCAAAGAAAATCCCGCTATAAAGCGTGAGGAGAGGGATGTGGGTTTCATTATTTCCGGCTATGAAAGGAGGGAGCAAGAACTGGAGGTATTCAATGTTCAAAGTCCTGAGTTTATACCAAAGAAATTACAGGGCGGTTGCCTCCTTGCCGGCCAGTGGCATGTTGCAAGGTTCATCATCAATAAAATTTACAGCAAAGATATGAGCGTAAAAATGTTAAATGATCTGGCTTTTTTCATACTTTACTCTACAATATCAGTTGAGAAAACAGTGGGTGGTGAAATACGATTAGCCACAATTACAAAATCAAAAGGCTTTCAGTGGATTTCCCATGATGAGATAAATGAGATTTCCAAAAGACACAGCTCGCGACAAAAAATTTTTAGAAAAATCATTCATTCTTCCCTTTTAAGTTTGATACACAATAATAATAAAAAGAATGGGCTATTACAAGATGTCAAATGACATACTTTCATTGAAGGTTAAGGTTGAAAAAGAAATCGATATGCTGTGTGATGAAATGACAGGCATTGCTCGAACAATACACGCAAAACCTGAGATTGGCTATCAGGAGTTCGAGTCATCAAAAATTCTTACCAGCTTTTTAAAAAAATACGGATTTGAGGTTAATCGTAATATAGCAGACATGGAGACAGCTTTTTTAGGTTCATATACCTCCAACCCGGATGGGCCAACAGTTGCCCTTTTGGCAGAATATGATGCTTTGCCGGGCATGGGTCATGGCTGTGCCCATAACCTCATAGGGACTGCTGCAGCAGGTGCTGCAATTGGACTTAGCAGGGCCTTGCCTGATTTAAAAGGTAGAGTACTCGTCATCGGTTGTCCTGCTGAAGAGGCAGGAATAGACGGAGCCGGCGGTAAAGTACATCTTATAGATAAAGCTTATTTTAAAGGGATAGATGCTGCACTTATCTTTCACCCCAGTCCCGCAACAACCGTGGGTGGTGAGACCAATGCGCTTATAGGTCTAGAATTTGATTTCAAAGGGAAAAGTGCCCATTCAGCAGGAAATCCATGGGATGGCATCAATGCCCTTGATGGTGTCATTCATACCTTCAATTCGATAAATGCACTTCGTCAGCATTTAAGAGATGATGTTCGAATACACGGCATAATTACCCATGGCGGTGATGCTCCAAATATCGTTCCCGAGCATGCTTCATCCCGCTTTTTTGTACGCTCAGCCAGCAGCGAATATTTAAAAGAGGTTGTTGAAAAGGTCAAAAATTGTGCTCAAGGTGCAGCTCTTGCCACAGGCGCTCATTTGACCATTAATCATTTTTGCAACTTTTACGATTCCATGCAAACTAATTCTTTTCTGGCAGAAATAATCGAAAAGAACCTGAACAGCTTCGGTCTTAAAGTAGACGGAAGGAAAAAAGGTAAAGGTTCTACAGACTTCGGCAATGTCACACGCTGCGTACCTGCCTGTGAATTAGCAATACGTCTTGGGAACGGGATCGTTCCCCATACCAATGAGTTTGTTAATGCATCAAATTCAGAAGAAGGATACAGGGTAATGATGCTTGGTGCCAAAATTATGGCTTTAAGCACGGTTGACCTGCTTTATAACCCCGCACTTCTGGAGCAGGTAAAAGAAAAGTTTAAATGTATCCAGCAATGAAGATACTTCTCATAGGATGGTTTGGAGCAGGAAACATGGGGGATGAAGCCATCCTTATTTCAGAACTTTTATTCCTGAGAAAGAAGCTGAAAGATGCTGAATTTTACATCCTGTCTTTTGGTCCTGAACGAACTTTAAAACTCACAGCCGGTATATCTGAAGTAAAAAAAATATTAAGAATGGGATCAAAGCGTCATGTGGTTAAATCTGAATTTTTTAGTATATTAAAGACTTTCAGAGAGGTCGATCTGGTTGTTATTGGTGGTGGAGGTATTTTTCAGGATATTTACAACCATTACCCGATTCCTTTTTTTACTGCCATGGCACTGTTATCCAAATTGCATAGAAAACAACTCGTGCTTTATTGCTTAGGGATAGGTCCTATTAACACTACTATCGGGAAAGCCCTCTGTAAATTAACAGCAACTATGGCTGACATAGTATCTGTCAGAGACTCAACCTCAATGGACGTGCTTAAAAATATCGGTGTGAGTAGGGAGATCCATCTTTCTGCTGATCCGGTTTTTCTGCTTGAGCCTCTGCGCAATGAAAAAACAAAGGAAGTTACCGAAAGGATAAACAACATTTGTTCCGGCAGACCCGTTATAGGGGTCTGTGTTCAAGAGCTTTTTGACTGGGGTGATGGAAACAGGGAAATACTGGCAGACACACTTGATACTCTAATTGCTGATAAGGGTGCACAAGTAGTTTTTTTACCGTATGGGGATTATAAAGATGGGTGGATGAGTAAAAGCACATCGGACCCGGTTGATATATCGGCTTCAAAAAAATTAATCTCTCTGATGAAAGAAGAAAGCTGCATTATTACGGATGGATTGCTCCCTCAGGAGCTTTTGGCGGTAATGGAGAGGATGGATATTGTTATCAGTATGAGACTGCATGGACTGATAATGGGACTTAATCGTGGAATCCCTGTTATAGCATTGACATATAAAAAAGAATCAAAGCTTCTTAATCTTATGAAAAGAATCGGCCATGAAGACATGGTTTTTAATATAGAGGATATCGACAGATCACAGCTATTGGAAAAAATTGATCATGTGTTTTTAGAGAAAGATGATGTAAAAAAACATATTCAACTATCGGTATCCTCACTGCAGGATGAATGGGAAAGTAATAATGAATTGATGTTTCAGACAGTTCTGGCCAATACAATGAGAGGGCAATTATAGGGATAACGCGAGATGCTGCCGGGTACACTATTTATGCTCAGAAGGTTGAGGGAAAACCTGCGGCTGCAGAGGGCCGAGCTTGAGGCCCTCCAGCGCCGAAAGCTGACAGCCCTCATCAACCATGCCTATGAGAATGTACCTTACTACAGGGATCTTTTTGCTTCTGCCGGTATTAATCCAGTCGACATTAAGGGGGTTGAGGATCTGCCAAAGATTCCCACTACCAGTAAAATCAAGCTACAGTCAGTCCCCCGCGGTCAAATCATGGCCAGAGGAAAAGATATTAACGGTTGTGTAGAAGACGTAACAAGCGGTTCAACCGGTATTCCCCTGCATGTTTATTTTACCAGAGAGGATTATGATATTCGGTCCCTGGTATTTATCAGGACTTTTATGGAGAGCGGGTACAGGCTGACAGACCGGCAGGCTATTATGTGTGATACACGATTTGTTTCAAAAAAAAAATACTGGTTTCAAAAATTTGGGATTTTCAGGAAAAAGTACATTCCAGTTCAGCTCGACCTGAACAGGCAGATTGAAATTTTAATGGACTATAAGCCGGACTTCATTCATGGGTACCCGCAGAGCATTGCGATGATTGCTGATGAAATGATACGGCAGGGTATTAACAGTATATCTCCCCGCATGGTCTGCACAGGCGCCGAACTTGTTAGCAAGAAAATACGCGATACAATAAACGCAGCCTTTGGCGTTACTATGGTCGATACGTATGCAACCATTGAATCCGGCCTTATAGCATGGCAGTGCAGGGCCCGGGAAGGATATCATATTAACAGTGATACCGTCGTTTTAGAGTTGCTCAATAACGGAAAGCCGGCCTTGCCCGGGGAGCGGGGCACGGTGGTGATTACAAACCTCCACTCTTTTGCTATGCCAATCATCAGATATGAGCTGGGGGATATATGTATTCCTACTGGTGAGGCCTGTTCCTGTGGAAGCCAGCTTCCCATGATGAGCGTTGTTGAGGGCAGGATTGATGATATGATATACACCCCTTCAGGAAAAGTAATTTCACCGAATTCCATTACCAATGCCCTCGAAGATGTGGAAGGCATAAGCCGGTTCAGGGTTATCCAGGAGAGACTAGAACTGTTGATCGCCCAGATTGTTAAAGGTAATGGATTTTCATCGAATACACCGACACGAACAAAAGAACTTCTCAAGGAGCTTGTGGGAGAAAAAATGGAAGTTGAAGTCCAACTAGTAAATGAGATACCCAGGGCGCATACCGGGAAAATCCGGGCTGTTATTTCTAAGGTTCACAGAGAAAACGCCAGCGCACCAAAGACAATATAAAGACATATATAGATTAATGGC
>CAYPIT010000135.1:0-5930 GCA_964410825.1 uncultured Nitrospiraceae bacterium | reverse complement strand
CGGGCCGATAACGGTAGTTAGATTTTTTTTCAGGGAATTTACTATTTCAATACTAAGATGATCCTGGTGAATATCAGTGAGCAGAATGATATCAGGCGGCGGGAATTTCTGAAATAACTTCATATCGCCGACCGGGTCAACATATATAGTTGAATCCCTGGTTTGAATTACCATCGTTGCATGTTCTATAGGGGTAAAAGTTATTCCGTTAACTTCATAAGCGGATGCTGCAACAGATAGCAGAGGTGTTAGCAAGGCGAGCAATATTATTTTTATATGTGTCTTCATTATACTCTCCTCTTAAAATGATTTAATTGGTGCACATTCCTCTGATAAGTTCATAGCTGACGGTTATTTTCACCTTACTATAGGTGATGACTCTTTATCAAAAGGATTGGTCCTTATCGCAAGCGAAAAAAGATATGGATAATTAGATTTCAAATATTCTATGTAATCGATCCATTGATAGACCAGCTGACCATATGCTCTTTTTATATCCCCTGCCAGATGGTTATAATCACTGGGTGGTAAATTTCCTAAATTTTCCCTGCATTGCATTTCTTCTGTCAGGTGAAATACTGCCTGGAGTAATTCGGTAAATGATTCATGTTCAAGCAGTATCGGGTTTTCTAACATTCTTAGCAGAAAATCTCTTTTTTCGATCAGATAAGAACGCATAGCCTTTAAACTTATCTGCTTGATTTCGACGCTGTAATGGTATTGTTTTAAAGAATTCTTAACATTCTTAAATTCCCGTTCAGACCAATTGTCTGTGACAACGAGGTCTTTTCTGATCTTGTTCAGGTTAGGGTCAGTATTTGACATATATATTAAAAGATGAGTTCCAACTTCACTAAAAAAAACTCCTATAACCATATTTAATTTTTCAAGTTTTGCGCGTTTTTCCCGTTTACTCAGCAGCTTGTGTATTATCAGGGTTACGAGAAGGACCTCAATAAATACAAAAGCGATATCTCCAACGAGGTAGATAAAGATATGATGCGGATCCCTGAATATTAGATAATGGATGAAATAGAAAATAGCAGATAAGACAAGGAGAAATAATCCCAGAAAGATTTGCCAGCTGATTTTCATTTAATGATTATGTCTCAGGGATTTTCCTGCTTGTTAAATATTACTTTTCTCCCGGCTGGCCATATGCCGGCGTTGATGGTTTTTCAGACTGTTCTGGTGAAGGCTGCTGTTTTTCTTCAGCCTTTTCCCAGGGCAGGGCAATTCCTGATAAAACATCATCATTTCTGCTTATATCTGTGTTCGCCTTTAACCTTTCCACGTATGCATCAAAAAGCTGTTTGCGTTTTTTATTGATCAGATCTCTTTTAATAGCTTCTTTTGATTGTTCGAAGCTGGCAGGATCGCCTTTTTTTACATCAATGAGTTTTATGATGTGAAAACCGAAACGGGTTTTAACCGGATTGCTCGTTTCTCCGGGCTTGAGACCGAGAGCGGCTCTTTCAAATTCAGGTACCATTCTTCCCCGACCGAAGTAACCAAGATCACCGCCTTTTTCTGCAGACGTTTTGTCTGCAGAAAAAGATCTTGCCAAGGATTCAAAGCTTTCCCCTTTATTCAGTTTAGCAAGGATATTTTTAGCTTCATCTTCAGTCTTGACCAGAATATGGCTAGCCCTGATTTCTGTGCCTATTGTGAACTTGTCTTCATTCTCCTTAAAGAACGCCTGGACTTCCGAATCATCTACCCTTACCTTGTCATCAACCTCTTTCTTAAGACTGAGTGCAACAAGAGTCATTTTCTTAAACTCATCGACTTTATCGAGATATTGTTTATCCTTATGGAGTTGCATTTTTTTCGCATTCTGATAAATAAGTTCTTTCTTAATAAGCTCGTCAAGGAATTTGCTTCTGCCATCATTATCCTTGAACTGGGTTCTTGCCCATTCCGGTACCCGGCTTATCTCGCTAAGGAAGTCCTCTTCAGTAACAGCTCCTTTATCAACCTTTGCGATAACAGGACTGTCAGATTTACCATTTTGAGAGCACCCGATGAACATTAATACTATAATTGTTACTAACATATTGAGAACGAATATCTTCTTCATCTTATATCTCCTTTATTAAATCTAAATTATTTCGATACTTGAGCCGATAATTCAACTGTTTTATAACATATAGAAATGCATTTTACAACTCACAAAACACTACAGGGCATCATGGGAAATTGGCTTTCACAAATTTCATTTCCTCTTCATGATTCATGACTTGCCCGGCAAGTTTTGAGTCCAGCAATGCCGTAAATATCTTCTTAAAAAGTGGTCCGGGGGTGTATCCCATTGACTGCAGATCTTTCCCTGTAAGTTCTGGTTTGGTTTTCCTGAGCTCTGTCAAGAACAGTGACACCGCCTTTTTCTGTTCATTGTCTTTGGCCTTTGCCATAGTAAAAAGGACAGTCTGCAGGTCGAGAGGAAAAAGAGCATAATAGATTTTTTTTGGAGAAGCCTTATTAAGTGTTGAAAGTGCCTTGAGTGATTTCTCAATGCCGTCAAGAATTTCGACTGATGATTTTTTCGGGACATGAAGCCTTTGCAATGCTTCTATTCTTTGTTTGTGCGGTAAACCCTCAACAAGGACCATAAGGAAAAGATGTGATTTGTTCAGGTCCTCTTCAAAAAATAAAAGCTTAAACCAGGAGAATGTTTCCTGTATGGCTTCGAAAGTCTCTTCAAGCGACCTGGTAATTTTAAGTTTGGGATGAATAAACTTCAAGAGATCAAATTCAGCTAATCTTTTCATGGCCTTGATTGGCTCTGTCTCGATAAACAGAAGATTGAGCTCATCATATATCCTTGTGCCGGATAACTTGTCAAAGAGATTAATACGGACGGCGGTATTAATAAGATTGATTGTGTGCTTGCTAATTTTAAAACCAAATCTTTCAGAGAATCGTATAGCCCTGAATGCTCTTGTCGGGTCCTCTATAAAGCTGAGATTGTGCAGTATTCGGATCGTCTTTTCCTTGAGGTCCTTCTGTCCTCCAAAGTAATCGATAAGTTGTCCGAAGTTCTTGGGCGTTAATTTTACCGCCATCGTATTGATAGTAAAATCCCTTCTATACAGGTCTTTTTTTATAGATGACATTTCTATCTTTGGAAGGGCGGCAGGGGATTCGTAATATTCTATCCTTGCGGTTGCAACATCAAATTTCAGAACATCGGTTATTACAACGGCGGTACCGAATCTCTTATGGCTTTTGACTTTTACATCCAGTTTGGAGCCAAGCGCACTTGCAAAGGCAATACCATCACCCTCAATTACAATATCTATATCAAAATTGGATTCTCCACGCAAAAGGTCTCTTATTGATCCACCGACAATATAAGCGGAAAATCCAAGATCCTGCGCTACGATTCCTGATAATTTGAGTAAATTAAATATCTCCTCAGGAAATGAGGATCTTAAAGTATGAGAAAGATTTTTGCCGATTGATGGTTTGTCTTTTAATTTTTCACGTGTCTGTATTCTGTTTTTCTTTAACTGGCTCTCGTAAAGAGATCGTAGCAGATCGGTCCTCGTTATAGCTCCAACGATTCTGCTTTCTTCCATTACGGGCATAAACCGCTGGTTCTGCTCTATCATCAGTTTTTCGATAATGTTTATAGAAGTAGAGGCTGTGACGGTTGGACTGTCAGTCGTGCAGAACTCCGAAACCTTACTTCTGCCAAAACCGTGGAATAAAGCCTTTTCTGTGACTTCTCTGGAAATGAGACCGTAAAAGAGGTTTCCTTTAAGGACAGGAAGAACGTTTACTTCATACCTCGTCATTGTTTTCTCGGCTGTTTTGACCGTATTGTTCCATATAATGCATTTAACCGGACTCGTCATAATATCTTTTGCGGTCTTTGAAGGATGTATTTTCTTTTCGAGAGTAATCAACAGTATATTTTGAGTTTCTTCCAAAGACATATTCCTGACTACGGCTGATGATGCCTGTGGATGGCCGCCTCCTCCGATTTCATGAAGCACTTCCGAAACATCTACTTCAGGAGTTTGACTTCTTGCTATGACCTGAACTCTTTTTTCCATCATAACGAGGAGAAAAATAGCATCAACGTTTTCGATATCACGTATCTTGTGGGCTAACGAAGCAATGTCACCTATGTAAGCTTCCCTGGAGGCCCGGGCTATTTTTATCCTTATGCCATGAATTATATGCTCTTCTGCGGATTGAATGAGTTCATTCAATAGATCAATCTGTTCCGGTCCGAGTTCCCTTGTTATAAAGTCAGATACAATATTAAGATTTGCGCCTTTTTTCAGAAGGTAGGTGGCTGCCTTGAGGTCCCTGACAGTTGTAGAAGGAAAAAGAAGTGAACCCGTTTCTTCGTAAATGCCAAGCATTAAAATAGTGGCTTCAGCCGGGGTAACAGGGATTTTATCTTTGGTCAACATCTCTGTGAAGATTGTTGTAGTAGCACCGACACGCTCAATAACCTTCTTCTGAGTTTTTATGTCTTCATTTAATTGTGGATGATGGTCATAAATATGTAGTACCAGTTCTTTTTTATTCAGCAGTTCAGAAAATCTGCCGATTCTCCCGGGACTATTAGCATCAACTAAGATGAGTCTATTAATATCCTGAAGATCAATATCTTTTAATTTTTTGATGTCCGGTATTATTTGAGAAGTTGACAGGAAATCACGAACGCTTCTTTCCTGAGATCCCGGGAATACTATTAGTGCGTCAGGATAGTATTTTTTTGCAGCTGCCATCGAGGCAAGGGCATCAAAGTCAGCATTTAAGTGAGTCGTAATTACATCCATGTACTAATTATAGTCTTCGCGATGGGTGTGTTCAAGTTAAGGCGGGGAAAAAGTATGGGGACACATCCATTAGGGATGTGTCTCTGGTTTTATATATTTTTTTAAAGAAATAGTTTGAGAGATTGACTTCTTGCAGGATGTCTCAATTTTCTCAAGGCTTTTCCTTCCAGTTGCCGTATTCGCTCTCTTGTAACTTGAAATTGCCTGCCGACTTCTTCCAGAGTTCGCGAGACACCGTCTTCAATACCAAAACGCTTTCTAATAATTTCTGCTTCCTTTATAGTGAGACTGCTAATCACTTTTTTTATCTCGAATTTCAATTCCTTCTGAATAACCGTGTCCAGAGGAACGAGAACGGATTTGTCTTCTATAAAATCTTCAAGATGACTGTCTTCATCACCTCCGATAGGGGTTCCTAATGATATTGGTTCTCTGCAAATTTTCATTATTACCTTTACTTTTTCTACTGGCAAATCCATTTTATCAGCAATTTCCTCGATCTTTGGCTCTCTTCCAAGTTCCTGAACAAGATTCCTGGAAATCTGCATCAGCCTGTTTATCGTCTCTATCATATGAACGGGAAGCCTTATGGTCCTTGCCTGGTCTGCCAGGGACCGTGTTATAGCCTGCCTTATCCACCAGGTCGCGTATGTGCTGAACTTATAGCCTCTCTTATAATCAAACTTGTCGACAGCCCTCATAAGTCCAATGTTTCCTTCCTGAATGAGGTCGGACAGACTAAGGCCCCTGCCGATATATTTTCTTGCTATGCTTATAACCAGTCTCAAATTTGATTCTGTGAGTGTTTTTTTTGCCTTAGCAATTTCTTTCTGGTTGTCATTGATTAATTTCAATGTCGTCGCAATTTCGGTACAATTGAGTCCCAGTTCTGATTCTATTAGTTTTAATTTATTCCTGAGTTTTCTGTGATCATTAAGCAATGCTTTATTCCGATCAGTAGCAGTTTTTGTTATAGCAGGTCGATTATTCCCGTTATTATGCTTTATTTTTCTGCAGAGTCCCGTGAGCTTTGTCTGAATACGATCTGCTTCTATGGATATATTGATGTGAAGCTCTGCCATTTTTTTATAACTGACTATGAATTTCTCTAATATTTTGTCCTGCAGGTTC
>CAYPIT010000134.1:0-5957 GCA_964410825.1 uncultured Nitrospiraceae bacterium | reverse complement strand
ATTTTCCTCATCTGATCAAGCTGATCAATTCTTTTCATCCTATTGTAAATTTTCCCCCATGCACCCTCCAGGTCAGGGCTTACTTCGCACTTGCCTTCATTTGTTCCACCGCAGGGTCCGTTTAAAAGCCCCTTTGGACACGATGTTACAGGGCAGATGCCGCCTGTCTTGTCAAGGATGCATTTGCCGCAGAGGGAGCATCTTTCATCAAATATTTGCAGTCTGGTCATGTTGCCCAAAAACATTGAATCATTAGTCGGGTATACTGGAGTATCTTTAAAAAGATCGACCGCAGTTTGAGTTCCCGCACCGCAGGACATTACAAGAATACAATCAGTATCAACAAGAACGTCCTTGAAAGGTTTCATTTCAACCTTTGTGCCTAACACCTGACATCCGGTCTTTGCCACAAAAGTTCCGGTAACCTTTTTACCGTCAGCTTCGAGAGTCTCTTTCATAGCCAAAAGCTCAGGTTCACCGCCAGTTCCACAGAGTGTAGCGCATTCGGAACAACCTATTAGAAAAAACTTGTTATAGTTCTTGATGTTTTCGATCAGTTCTTTTACATCACGTTTTTTTGTTATAATCATGTTACATCTCCTTTAATTACTCGTGTCTTTTAATTAATTCGAGAAGTTCGATCCTTGTTGATTCTTTAGTACGAAAAATACCTCTTACTGCTGACGTAACAGTCTTTGTATTAGGTTTCTTCACGCCACGCATAGAGAGACAGAGATGTTCAGCATCCACAATTACCATCGCTCCTTTGGGTTTGAGTTTTTTCATAATCAAATCCGCCAGTTGAGCAGTCAGCCGTTCCTGTACCTGGGGTCTTTTGGCAAAAAATTCCACGGCACGGGCCAGCTTGCTCAATCCCACAATTTTGCCTCTTGAAGGAATATACGCTACATGAGCTTTCCCTATAAAGGGAAGCAAATGGTGTTCACAGATCGAATAAAACGGGATGTCTTTAAGAAGAACCATTTCGTCGTGGCTTTCTCCTTCAATAGGTATTAATATTTCCTTTGTTGAAGTATTAAGGCCCGAAAAAATATCCTCATACAGGTCGGCAATTCGTTTAGGGGTATTTTTTATGCCGGCCCTTTCAGTATCTTCACCAATTCCTTCAAGGATCAGTTTGACACCTTTTTGAATTTTATTCTTATCCATTTTGGGAATCTTTTTGGGTTGAAATAAGTGAAAAATTTTAACATTTGGAATAAGTTAGTGTCAAAAAAAACCATATATCGCACCCAATCCTCACTTCGTAGGTGTGACACACTTACGAGGTGTGGATTGGGTTGGAAAACAGCCTACTTCATCAATGCAGGGAAGATAGCTTCCAGCGCATCAACAGCATGTACAGGATGGCTGTCAGAGTTAATGGCTCTGTTGTACAGTTTGTCAGCATTGTCTGAAACATCCGATTCACCTACACCGGCATAAGAAGTCAGTAACTGTACAAAGGTGGATGTAACGATTGGTTTGTTGTCTTCAAGAGCTTTTCTCACCTTATCAATATTTTGATAAAGCATTCCGAGCCATCCCTGATGGACCAGCTTGGTAACAGTAGCCGGGCCTACGCCCCCAGTTTCCAATGTAAAGGCAGCTGTCTTTGATCGAGCCGCAGGATCAACATCACCATAAGGCTTCTTTCCATCTTTTCTGAAGGACGTTGAAGCATCGATCATCAGGGTCCCTTCTTTTAACATGTCTGAAGTAAAAAAGTATTCAGTGTCATTATGAACTTTGTAGGGATGAAAGCCCATGCAGGAGAAGACTACATCGGCACGCTCTGAAAGTTCCGTGTATATTTTAAACTGGGTTTCCCTGTCTGTTTTTCCACCTGACCCTGTCCGTGTATGTAACGGGCCTAATGTTGTTGCATCAAAACGTTTCAGAAGATTAAAAAGCGGCTCACCAACTATGTTACTTCTTCCAGCGACCAGCACCTCCAGTCCCGCAAAACTGGCTATTCCATCCGGGCGCAGCTTTGCTCCTTTTTCTCTGACCAGATAGACACTGGCTAAGTCAAGCATGCCACTTGGCGTGCAACAATCGTAATAACGATCAGCTCCCAGGGACATAAGCCCTAATGTAACCTGATTAAGTCCATCACCGTCTTTAGCTATATTAATCCGGTTGCAAAGCGTAGTTGTGTTAATTCTTTCGCCTGCTTTGCCACCAAATGGCAGCTGGAACATCAGGATAGAAATTGAGCTGTCATTGTTCCATTGTTCCATCTTTTCATACATCTCGGCAGTTGTAATAGTTGAAGGGAATTCTTCAACCATACTGGAGAGTCCTGATAGTTTTGTTGTAGAGGATTTCATTCTAACATAGCTTCGTGAAGCCGCAACTTTTGGATCATCCCTGTCTGCTACCAATACGGTCAGTACCTTGTGCGCATCCGGCTTCACGTCTTTAAGCGCGGATATTTCGTTCAAAAAGTCAGACCGGCGTCTAAGCTCCGGTATGATGACATCCTGATACCCTCTGGGATATTTCTGTTCTCCTTTTACTACACCGGAGCCATTAATAACAGTAGCGTATTCTTCACCCCTGAATGGACGTGATATGACATGTTTGAATTCATCCTGTGAAAATAACCAGTGGTTAATTCCTCCAATACGATCTTTGTATTCTCTGTAAGCCATGCAACCCTCCTGTGATTATGTTTTTATAGAAAATCATTTATAAAAATAGCATGGATTATAACTCTAAATTTTTGGAATGATTAATGTCAAGCTACTTATTCAAACGATAATTCAAGAAATCTTTTTAATAAACACGGGCGAATTATGGACAGCAATTTTCAATATTCGGGAGACTGAAGTTCTGGCTGATTTGATCCGGGATTTATTTTGAATCTGTTTACGCGAAATTACACTTAATCAAGCGCTTATCAGTAACAATCATATCCACCTTAATATCATGAGGCTCAGCAGGAATGTCTTTTCCAACCTGCTCCTCAAATGCAAGTGCTATGGTGGTAATATGATCTACTCTGGAAAGCTGTTTTGATTCATAACTAAGGAGTTTGTCATAATAGCCACCGCCGTATCCAAGACGGTTTCCATCACGGTCAAAACCTGTTCCAGGAATAATTACCAGGTCAATGTCTTTCAGTGTAACTGACATTCTGGCTCCTGCACGAGGCTCGAGAATACCCATATAGCCGGGTTCAAGTTCCGATATGTCTCTAACTTCATAGAGATTTAATTTTCTATGTCTGCTATCAACTGCGGGCAGGACAAGTTTTTTATTCAGTTTAATTGCATCGTTCAGGTATCTTCTCGTGTCCACCTCTGATCGAAAGGATACATACATTAATATACTTTTAGCCTGCTTAAAATCATCCAGGCAAAGCAGCCTTTCTTCGATGGCTGACTCTTTGAGAGCTTTTTGTTCCGGTGTGATGGCATCCCTCTGTTTAAGAAAATCATCCCTGATTTTATTTTTCATACCGCCTTCTCCAGGTTCTTTTTGATTTCTCTGGCTTCTTCAATAGCTTGCCCGGATGCCTTATATGAGGGCAGGCCGCTTATGTCTGATTCAACAATGCTCTCGTTCTGGGAAATTTTTCCTAATAATTCCATTTCAATAAGATTATTTTTAATAAATTGAATGTCCTCGTTGCTTCTGATTTTATTGGCCACAACAAAAACCCGTCTGACGCCAAGTTCCATTGCCAGTTTTTTTACTGCCGATGCTGTTTGCAGACTCCTCTGGCCGGGTTCAACGACTACAATAAACGCGTCAACTGCCTCGGCAGTCCCTCTTGTCAGATGTTCAATGCCTGCTTCCATATCTACTATAATTATTTCATCTCTCTCTATAATCAGATGCTTCAACAGTCGCCTGAGCAGGGCATGTTCAGGACAGTAACACCCTGATGCGGCAAATTTGGACTTGCCCATTTCCAATAATAGAATACCGTTGAGTTGATAGCCGAATCCTTCAGGGATATCGTCGACTTTGGGATTGATTTTAAAAATACTGCCACTTGCCCCTGGTTTTGCTCCGGTTCTTTCCTCTACCAGATCTGCCATTTCTGCTATGGGTTTGATCTTTGCAATTTCATCTTTCGGAATGCCGACAGCTGCAGCGAGATTTGCGTCAGGATCTGCATCAACAGCGATCACTTTTTTACCTTCAGAAGAGTAGATGTGACTGAGAAGAGATGCAAGGGTGGTCTTTCCGACCCCACCCTTACCTGTAATTGCAATTTTCATATTAAATCAAAGGGTTGCAAGGCATAAGCTAATAGTATTCTTTAAAGGATAAATTTGTGAAATTTTCCTGTAAAAAGTGGATTAAATACTACCATTTAAATTGAGGGTTTGTCAAAAATTCTATTGCCTAATTCATTCTTAACGTTTTTATGCATTCTCCTATTGTGCACTTCAATATGATTAGAGTCTCTCATCTATAACTTAATCGGGGAATCCAGTTTTTTAAAAGATTTCTGGATTAACCGGTCAAGCCGGACAATGACAAAGGCTGACTTTATACAAAAACGTTAATTATAACCAGAGCTAAAGAGATATGAATTAAGAGTCGTATAGATATTAATATGAGATTCAGAGATATTTTCAAAAATGATATTGTAATGAGTGGGCAAGACGAGCGTTTTAATCTGCTGAAATATTTCACTTTATCCAGCATATCAGTCTTTTTGCTTCTAACCGTCTCACTGGGTGTTGTATTTATGACTCATCAAAAAAACCTATTGATTGATTATGCCGAATCATCAGCTACAGATTTTGCTCATCATTTAACTTCTCTAATATTTCATGATGATCTGTTTTCGGTATTAAGCGATAATACGGGCATAGACGTTGTAAGCAACTCAGAGGAATATAAGAATCTGGACAGAATAATACAGCGGTATTTATCCGAATATTCGGATATAGTCAAGATGAAAGTCTTTAATAAGAGGGGAATCACAATTTACTCTACAGATTTGAGTAATATAGGTTTGCTTAACTCGAGCGATAAATTGCAAACCGCATTGGAGGGCAATGTTGCGTCAGAGTTTACAAGGCGGATGCACACCCTAAAAGACGATAAAAGCGAGGTAGGAAATGTTTATAGATATGACATACTCGAAATCTATATTCCGATATATAAAGATAATAAAGTTTTTGGAGATGATGTCAATATTTTAGGTGCATTTGAATTATATAAAGATGTCAGTATGGTTTTTTATCAGGCAAAGGGGGGAGGGTATGTCTTGCTTGCATTGCTTTCGCTGGGCATGATAACCCTCTATCTTGTTTTGCAGTTGATTGTCAATAAAGCAGACAAGATTATTAAGAAACAGCATAACGAAATTGATACATACAACAGAGAACTTGAAGAAGCTCAGAATATGATTACAGATAGTATTGATGAGGTTATAAAACATGGCAGTTTTCATGTCAGGTATGTCAATCATGATTTGTATAAATGCTGGGAACATAAGAAATGCGACAAGACCGGATGTCCAAGTTTTAAATCGGATGATTTAAGGTGCTGGCAGAATGCGGGTACTTTCTGTGTTGGCCAGGTTCAGGGCTTTTTTGCGAATAAGTATGGTGACTGCAGGAAGTGTGACGTGTTCAGTCACGCATTCAACAACCGTATTAATACTATCGGGGAAAATTTTAACAATATGATGACTTTACTCGAAAACAAGCATCGAGAGCTAAAAGAAGCACATGACAGGCTAAACTGGCTTATTGATATTGATCCCTTAACTCAGGTTGGAAATCGCAGAAGCTTCCATAAGAGGATGGAGAATGTCCACATGCTGTCGCTAAGATATAAGCATCCATACAGCATCGTAATTTGTGATATAGATGATTTTAAACTTTATAATGACACTTACGGGCATCAGCAGGGTGATTACGCGCTTGTTACTATTGCAAAGGCATTAAAGGATCAGTTAAGGCAGACAGATGAAGTTTTCCGGT
>CAYPIT010000133.1:0-5987 GCA_964410825.1 uncultured Nitrospiraceae bacterium | reverse complement strand
GAGCAGGGAAAACGTGAATTGATTGCAGAAAAGGAAGATTGGCTCAGTGTTCAGGCAATACTGGCAAAGCTCTGGGGCATTATACCGACCGAATAATGTTTGATCTTGAAACTGAAATCCGGAACTGGATCAGGAGCCTAAGAGGCAACCCGGGTTTCGAAGACGGGGATATTGAAGAAATTGAACTTCATATCCGGGACAGTATTGAAGAGGATAATGAACATGGATTATCGGAGAAAGAGGCATTTGAAAAAGCTGTTGCTTCATTCGGTCAGACAGAGGATATGGGCACAGAATTCATCAAATCCAGGACAGCAGATATGAAAGGTCCAAAGAAAGATGTCCTGGCACACGACTATTCTCGCTCTTACAATCCGCTTGCCGATCAACTGATCATGTTCGGCAACTATACCAGGAAAGCACTTCGTATAATTCGTCAGAACAAAGGCCTCTCAATCATTAATATACTGGGGATGGCCATAGGGCTTGCGGCTTCAGGGATCATTCTGTCATTTATACATCAGGAATACCATTTCGACAGCAGCCTCAAAGGTTCTGAAAATATCTTCCGGATCATCCAAAAAGAGGGGGAGACCGAGAACGTGTATACCTATGCCCCGCTGGCAGAAGCGCTCAAAGAGGAGTTCCCGGAAATTAAAGCATCCACCCGCCTGGCTTTCTACTATGGATTCCTGGCTTGTCGGGCCGGCGAGAACAGCTATAACGAACGGAGTGCAATCTTTGCTGATCCTAACTTTTTCAAGTTCTTTACCTTTCCCCTGTCACATGGAAATCCTGATAACTGTCTGCCCGACCGGAATTCCGTGGCTATTTCGGAGCGTTCTGCCCAAAAGTACTTTGGCATTCACAACCCCCTGGGCAAGCAATTGGTCATAGGGGATGGAAAAAAGTTTACAGTCACTGCTGTCTACAGGAAGTTTCCCGTGAATTCGAATTTCCGGGGAGATTTTATCCTGCCGCTGGAATGTATATCAGACCTGACCCAGGTATGGATCGAGCCAAGCTGGGATTATGCAAGTGATATCAATACCTTTGTATCACTTTCAGAAGGGGTAAATACTTTGGAAATGACTGAGAAGACTCGCTCATTTCTTTCCAGGCACCTCGACAATGTTCACATTGAGCTTCTTTTTCAGCCCTTGTCAGATATCCATACCAACAAACTGTTCTTGTGGGAGTCAAATCCTCAAATCAGCATTCGCATACTCCGGATCCTCTCCCTTGTGGCCTTTCTCCTCCTGGGTGTTTCAACCATCAACTTTCTGTTCCTTTACATCGGTATCGTATCACAAAGAACTATCTGTATTGGAATAAAAAAGGTTTTCGGTGCTTCAAGAAGAGTTCTGTTCGGGGAATATTTCAAAGAGGTTAGCGCACTAATGTTCTGCAGCCTTTTGGTTGCCTGTGGAATAATCCTGCTCTACCTTGAAGTGCTTGTACCTTCTTTTTCCTTACCCGACCTTGTTTATATG
Source organism: uncultured Nitrospiraceae bacterium (assembly GCA_964410825.1). GTDB lineage: Bacteria > Nitrospirota > Thermodesulfovibrionia > UBA6902 > UBA6902 > CAZVHL01. Next base: position 4,494 of record CAYPIT010000133.1, on the reverse strand, counting down.
GATATGTCGCTTGTGTCTTCCTTATTGTTCATTCTGATAGTAGTCGATCTATTGGCCGGTATATATCCATCACTCATCTTATCTTCTAAAAAAACGTTAACGCTCTTTCAACCTATGAAGGATGCATATCCATTCAAATATAAGGCCCTGCCGGTATTATCCATATTGCAGTTCACCCTGTTTATCGGACTCATGGCCTTCAATCTCCTCCTGCAAAAACAAACCCATTTTCTTACACACAAAGATACAGGTTACGCCAGGAAGGAGTTGATCACCATACCCATGAACATGCCATTGGGACAAGGAATCCATGGAGAACAATTTGGGACCTTTGCCCAGGAAATGAAAAAACTTCCCGCCATCGACCGGGTAACTGCCTCATTTGCATCACCGGCAAATGCAGGAACTTATACAGACGGCGTTAGCTGGGAGGGTCAGCAGGATGACAGGAAGCTCAAAGTTGTCTGGAGTTGGGAATCAGTCTCCTATGATTATTTTAAAGCGCTGGGTGTTAAAATGGTCCAGGGAAGGGACTTTGATCCGAGTTTTCGAAGGGATGTGGTAAACTGGGAAACCAGAGAATGTGCGTACATTATAAACGAGTGCGGACTCAGAGAGATGGGTATCGATAATCCTCTTGGAAAGCCTTTTTCAGTTTGGGGATTCAAAGGACCAATCGTTGGAGTGGTGGAGGATTATCATTCCCGTTCCATGCATTCCGGAATGCAACCCATGTTCTATATGCTAAGTCCGGCTTTCTGGAATGAGATAGTAATCAGACTAAACTCCGGTCAGGAAGTCAATACTGAAGAAATCAAAAAGGTTTGGAACCAATTTAGTAGCGATTACCCACTTGAGATAAACTTTGTGAATGATCAAATTATAAGTTTATATGCACATGAAGCCGGATTGGCACGTACGCTTTCACTTTTTTCTCTACTTACTATGGTAGTCATCGGCATTGGATTGATCACACTGTCCCTGCTTAGTTTTAACCATCGAAAAAAGGAAATTGGCATTCGCAAGGTCAATGGTGCCACATCCATGGAAATCCTGAGGATGTTGAATATGCAGTACGCCAGGTATGTTTTAATCTCCTTCCTGCTGACTCTGCCGCCCGCCTGGTACTTTATGCAGCGATGGCTGGCCAACTATGCATATAAAACGAATATTAGCTGGTGGATTTTCTTCATCGCCGGATTGGTCACATTGCTGATCGCCCTGGTAACAACCTCTTGGAAAAGCTGGCAGGCAGCCTGCAAGAATCCAGTTGAATCACTCAGGTCTGAATAGAAGATATCCTTAGTAGCTAAGACAGCCGAACCACGAAAGAGTGTACATTCAAATGAATTGAATCATAATGGCTGCTGTTGCACCCTGGGCGTAGACATTGACCATGCCGGCCTTAATCCCTGACTCGGCTACGATAGCCTCCACCTGGTGGGTGATATCGTAGAGCCCGTTATGGGCGGGAGTTGATATTTGGATGGTTCTTTGCATTTTAATTTTTCCTCTCAACGCAAAAGTAATCAAACTCGTAAAACAAACCTGTGAGACTCCAGAAAAAGTGGGCATCTAAATCTATGATTGCTAAAGCTTTCGTCTCTTGTACCAGTATGAGTCTATTATCAGTTACATTGAATAGAATAGCACTTTATCAGTTTCATTAAAGTTATCCAGAGATTCATCCGCACCTGTTTCAGATATTGATATGCGGTCCTCATTCACACAGTGGTACATGGACAAGAGTTTTAGCTTTAGGCTATCAAGAAGTTTCTGTTTTTGCCCTAAAAGCTCTTGCTTCTCTTCAGGATCATTTGAAGCCTTAACCTTTTTGCATAAATTGGGATGATTTATCTTGCATAATAATTAAGGAATGTAAATATTTCGACAAAGTATTGATTTGGAATCTAGATGAATATAAACTTGATAACAAATAAAAAGATGTAAACAATCCCCTTAGTCTGTTTCGTTCTCTTTTTATATTGCTCTTGATATACAACTGTGAAGTAAATTGTTGATCCAATAAAAAAAATCTATCTTAATGATTTTACTGATACATGTGGTGAGATAACCTACAAAACGTTACAAATTGGCAACCAGGTATAAAAACTGAGCTACCCAGAACTTCTTGCTAAGGATTAAATTATTAAATGCTTTATCTATTGAGTCACATTACCAGATAAACATTAATTTAATTATTGTAAATACACATGAAAAAAAATCTCTATAACCCCGGAAGTAAAAAATTAAGTAGTAGCATTTTTTGGCACTTAATTGTAGTATTGGTGATATTTTCATTCACCCTATTACAGCAAAGTAACTTCTCCGGCAATACCGGATATTTTTTAAAGAATAGCCATGGTAACGTAAAAAATCATAACATCAGGGCAGTTGGTTTGAATACCTTACGATTTGAGAGGAATCATGGACAGACAGTATCGGATGCTGATTTCCTCTGCAGGAGTCGTCAAGTTTCATTAAAAATGAGTGGTAATGAAGTTATTATTTCATCTGATACGCATTCTTCACTTAAAGTGCGCATGCAATTACCCGGTTCCAATGAGGTTAATAGAGGTGAGGGAATCAATAAACTAGGCTCTATTACAAATTATTTGATTGGAAATGATCCGGAAGAATGGATAATAAAAGTCCCCAATTATGAAAAAGTAAAATACAGAGATGTTTATCCGGGTATAGATCTTGTTTATCATGGAAATGACGGTGAATTAGAATTTGATTTTGAGGTATCTCCGGGAAAAGATCCGGGGGTAATTAAAATTAGGTTTCCGAAGGAACATTATGCATCTATTAAAGAAAATGGGAACATCGTTCTACTTGCAAGTCGAGATTCAATAACAATTTCCAGGCCAGTTGCTTATCAGGTGATCAATGGTGATCGAAAGCGAATTGCTGCTTGTTTTGTTAAAGATGAGAATAATACATTTGGTTTTCAACTGGACAAGTATGATCCCACAATCCCCTTGATCATCGATCCTGTTGTGAGTTTTGCTACCCTTCTTTCAAATGGTGCACAGGTGGGAAAAGATCTAACAATTGATAATGAGGGTTATGTTTATGTAACTGGCGGGTCAGGTGATGTTTATGTTGCTAAGTTTCACCCTGAGAACGATGAATTTATTTATGCAACCTTCTTTGGTAGTAGTGATGAAGATTACGGAAATGCAATTGCAGTTGACAATGAGGGATATGCTTACATTACGGGAGAAACAAGATTTGATGACTTTCCAACCAAAAATGCTTTGCAGAATGATTTTGGAGGAACTATGTGGGTAGACGGCGATGCATTTATTGTTAAACTTAATAAAGACGGATCGGATTTCGAATTCTCCACCTACCTGGGAGGAGAAGTTGAGGATATTGGACACGATATCGAATTCGATCCTTCAGGTCATATTGTCATAACAGGAGAGACTAACTCTTCAAACTTTCCAATAGTAAGTGCTTATCAAGGGGTTCTAAAGAATTATGAACATGAAGCTTTCATTACAAAGATTAAAGCTGATGGCTCAGATTATGTTTTTTCAACATTTTTGGGGGGATCGTCAGATGATGCTGGTTATGACCTGGATCTGGACAGTGAAGGAAATATTTACCTTACAGGTTTTACCTGGTCCCAGGATTTTTATACCACAGAGAATGCTTATATTACAGAGGGAGAATCGGCTGATGCTTTTGTGACAAAAATGAATCCCACGCGCGATTCTATAATGTCTTCCTGCAACGTATTTCGAATTGGTTTTATCTGCCATCTTAATTTTATCAGAACTCTTCTTTCTAATTTAGCTAATATTTGAAGTTTTTAAGCTTTTCTAGAATAAACAATCGCCAGTTTATTTACTTTTTTTGTAGAATTAGTCTTATCTCCTCTTCAGCATCAACTCAATCTTCTTTGGATTTCGCTTCATCTCCTTAACAACTGAAGCAGGCCCAATAATAGTAATTGCATCCTGTTCTCCGATTAAAATTCTGGCAATATTCCGTCTCACATTTTCGAACAAAGGCCTATGCTCATTATCACCTGATAAAACTGCTAATTCAACACCATGAACACCCTTCACATTTCCCATCAGATTAATTATCACCTGGCGTAGCCTTGTCGGGTCTCCTATTAATTCTGTAGGCATATCTGGGTGACAGATAACAGCCATTTCCAGGCTTTTCTCACCGGCGGGGACGGCTTCGCCGTCCTCGACGGCCGGGCGCGGGTGATAACGGAATCGGGCCGCGACGTAACGCGCGCCTTCGTAACCGGCGCGGAGCAGGTCCTGAAGATCGCCTCCTTCGACAAGGAGCGCCGGGCCTTCCTGAAGGAGAAGAGTCCCTCCTGCGGGGTGCGGTTCACCACGATCGACGGCCTGCCCGAGCCCGGCCGCGGCGTCACGGCGGCCCTGCTCAAGCGGGCCGGCTTCGCGGGCACCGGAATCGGTCGGGCCGGAGCGGAGTCGCGCCGGCCGCGACGCGAGACAGCCG
>CAYPIT010000132.1:0-5987 GCA_964410825.1 uncultured Nitrospiraceae bacterium | reverse complement strand
AGCAACATGTTCAATTAATTGAAGATTATTCATTTCACCTGAACCTATTTTATACGCAGGAACCCCGACCTGCTCAAGAAGATCAACAGCTTCTATAGAGAAAGGGGTTGAGAGGAATAATATATTATTCTTTTCAGCTTCTTTTTTTAGCTCCAGATGATTATCCAGAGACAAAGCGCAGTCTGACATTATATCGAATAATGAGCGTGTCACATGCGAACCGGCTTCACTCCCCAGGCCGCGATCAGGCAACATTTCTGCCTCCGCAATGTGAGTCTGAAATTTAATGATATCCGCCCCTGCATCTTTTGCGGCTTTAACCATTTCTTTTGCTATGTCAATATCTCCATTATGATTTATGCCTGCCTCGGCAATAACCAATGGTCGATATCCGTTGCCTGCCTTATATGGTCCTAATTCGATAAACTTCACAGGAGACCTCCTCTAAATGAAGATTAAAGCCATTCATCTATCGTATAATCCAGATCAGTAGTTTCCCACTTTGGATAAATAACTCCATATGTTGCGACTTTCTTAATGCCTTCCTCCAGAGAGACCTTCGGGATAAATCCGGTTAGTTCGCGGATTTTGCTTGTATCACATACCCGTTCAAAGACTTCCCGATCCCTGAGGCGGTCAGTGTTGCGAAATTTTTTCTGGTATATCGGAGTGATTTCTCTATCTTTTCCTACACTGCGGATGACCAGATGTGCAAGGTCAGTAAGACTAATAAGAGAAGAACTGTTTCCAATATTGAAAATCTCACCGTTTGTTTTTAGATTCCCAAGAGCTTCAATGGTTGCATACGCAGTATCACCTGCATAACAGTAAGCGCGTTTTTGTTCTCCATTACCATAAATAACCGGGGGTTTGCCGCTCGTAATGTTCCTTATGAATTTCGGAATAACGAATTGGGCTATCTGGAAAGGGCCATAGGTATTGAAATAGCGCAGTATTGTATAAGACAATTCTGGATAGCGCTGGTTGTAAGCCTTGCACAATTCCTCACCCGCCAGTTTGCTAATGGCATATACTGTTTTCCCCTGGGTAATTGTTTTTTCTGTGACAGGGTTTTCTATTGGCTCTCCATATACCTCTGATGATGATGCGAAGACTATCTTCTTTACTCTATGCTGGACAGCGCACTCCAGTACGTTCTTTGTCCCGCTTATATTTATCTCTATACAGCGCAGCCTGTTGGTTTCTGTTCTGCGTACTCCCAGATATGCGGCCAAATGAATTACAGCATCACAGCCTGTCATAGCATCACGCAGGGAAGAGCAGTCCAGTATGGAACCGTAATAAATGCTTGTCTTACCTGGTATATTATTTCTGACGGATGCAATCTGTTCGTGCAGGTCGAATAAATGAACATTAATGCCGCGCCTTGAAAGTTCATTACAGATCTGCATTCCTATGCAGCCTGCACCACCGGTTACTAAAACAGTATTATAAATAGTATCCATTTAATACGTTATCCTTTTCTGTATCAGATTATTATTTAGGTCTACTTTTTCCAGAATATCTACAATACGTTTTGCAGAAGAACCGTCACCGTAAGGATTAACAACCTGCTTAAGGGCTTGCCTGAAGCTTTTATCATTGAGGGCTTTGTTGATTGCCTGAGTAATTGCATCAACATCATGCGGAACATCCATTACATTTATTGCCCTAAGGCGGCCAGACTGTCTCGTGCCGATATTAATTGCCGGGAGATGGAAGCTTGGGGCCTCACGTATACCTGCCGACGAATTGCCTATCATGAGGTCTGCATATTTCATGAGGCTGAGATAATCTTCATTAGTAATATTGGGAAATATGTGAAATTGAGGATGCCTTTTCATTATAGCGAGAATTTCCTGTCCTCCAGCGTCTGCATTGGAATACAGGGCAATAACCTCGACGTCAGGAAAATTATTGATCGCCTCAATTGTGACTTTCATCTGCTCAACTCCCTGTCCGTATTCTGTAGTAACAGGATGCTGCGTGAATAACATCAACTGACGTCTGGAATCAAAGGTGTAATCTGTTGCCAATTCCTCTTTACTCCTGTAGTTGATGGAAGAAATGATGTCGACATAAGGACAACCGACAGCATGAACATGGGCCGGGTCTTCTCCCATCTTAACGATTCTTTCTGCGGCGTCAGGAGTTGCGGGGAAATGGATATGCGAGAGTTTTGTTACTGCATGGCGTATCGACTCATCTATTGTGCCGGTCACTTCCCCGCCCTGAATATGTGCGATAGGAAAATTCATATAAGCTGCTGACTGTGCGGCTGCAAGTGTCTCAATGCGGTCGACGGTTAAAAGAAATATATCTGGCTGAATTCTTTTTAAGGCATATGCAATCCCTTCTGCGCAGTGGGCGGCAGCCCTGGCCATGCCGTAAGGGGTATCATCTCCTGAATACATATCTATACGTTCGTCAACTATAAATCCGTCCTTTTCTATCTCGTCAACAGTATGACCGAATTCCTTTAATAAATGTATGCCGGTAACGATCAGTTTCAATTTCAAATTTGGACGAGATATGATCTCATCAAGGACGGACTTGACTCGTGGATAATCGGCACGGGTGGCGGTCATGCAGGCAATTGTACGTGTTTTACTATTCATCGGGTGCGAATCCTCTGATCACTGCTCCGCCCTGTCGGTTACATTCTGCAACCTAACGGGCATTCATCTGTTTTTTCTGCTTACTCCTTACTGCCTACTTCTTACTGTCTTTCTTTTCCCGCATGGTCCCGCTTTTCTCGCTGGTATTTCTACAGCGAATAAATTTTGTGGTCTTCTATCCCCAGATCACTTATTCGCTTAATTTCTTTATTGCTAAAAGATGCGACTAATATCGCATCGAATTCTAACGTTGAAACGTCTTCAAAAGAATAAATATTATGACCAAAAAAACCCTTATCCTGATTCATGCCATCAACAATGCCAATAAGTCTAAGGGGCAAACCTCGAAGAGAAATGTAAGAAAGCTCCGCAATTTCTCCGTCTCCCCATATAAGAATATTCTTCACTCCATTATCTATCATCTGCCCGTAGACGTTATCAATTCGTAGCCGGGCATCTCTGAAATAGTCGATTGAAGACTGCAGGTAGTTATAAGTTAATGAAACTCTATGCGCAAATCCTTTACGGGTAAGCGCATATTTAACCCTGTTCATAGGTCCTTTGGTGATTTTTATATGTCCTTTTTTGGCTAATCTTTTAATGTATGCATTAACGAGGCCGAGCGCAATGTTAAGATTGCTTGAAAGTGTTCGTTGAGTAATTGATGATTCGCGGCTGATTTCGTCTAAAATCCGCAGGGTTATATCACTATCTTTATCAGATTTAAAGTTGTTCATCCTATGAACACAATAATGAATTTTGCATATTTTGTCAAGATACACACCTGGCTTGAATAAAAGCTTTAAAGCGTGTCATAATCTCGCTTATTTAAAATTAGGTCGGTCATCAATCGAGGAGAGCTTAATGGCAAATAAAATAACAATTCTTCTTCTCACATCCTTAATGTCAATTCTTATCACGTTGCAAGGTGAGCAAAACGCAATCAGCGCTGTTTTGCTCGACAGAATTGTTGCGACCGTAAATAATGAGGTTATTACCTGGAGTGAGCTTGTGAACGTTATAAAAGTTGAGGGCAAGCCGTTTCTGGAGAATGTATCTGATGAGGAGAAGAAAAAAAGGATAAAAGAACTTGAACGGCCTTTTTTGAATAATCTGATCGAAAAGAAACTGCAGGTACAGGAAGCCAAAAAAACGGGATTAGGTGTGAGTAGTTCAGAGATCGATAACGCTATTGCAGAGATAAGAAAGAAATATGATTTGTCAGAGGAGACTTTTTTGAATTCTTTAAAGGCTGAGCAAATGACTATGAAAGACTACAGAACGAGACTTGCTACCCAGATTATGGTGCAGAAGGTGGTAAATTTTGAGGTGAGAACTAAAATAGTCATCTCTGATAAGGAAATTGAAGAATATTATGAGACAAACAAGGCGAAGTTGCTTGAAAAAGAACAACTTAAGATCAGACAGATATTCCTTGCAGTTCCGGATGATGGGCAAAAGGCATCGGTTGAGGCAAAGGCAAATGATTTGTACCGGAGAATTACTGAAGGTGAGGATTTTAGTATGCTGGCCAGCGAATTTTCGGAAGATCCAAGCAGGGAATTTGGCGGAGATCTTGGATATATTAGTCGAGGCAGTGCTCTGAAAGAGGTGGAGGATATGGCCGGCTCATTAAATATTGGTGACTACAGTAAACCATTCTGGAGTTCAGCGGGTCTTCACATAATAAAGCTTGAGGACAGGATAGAAGGAGGAACGCTTCAGGGAAATAAAGAAAATATTAAAGAAAGACTTGTTCAGAAGGCCTTTGAATCAAGATACCATAAATGGATGGCTGGATTAAGAGAAAAGGCGTATATAGAGATAAAGCTTTGACTTCAAGACATAGAGAATCAAAGGCACTTAGGCGCAAAAGGGTTAGAAAATAATTCCAAGGAGTAATGACATGTTAAAGGATACCCCAAAAATTGGTTTAACTTTTGATGATGTGCTTTTGATGCCTGCAAAATCAAATATACTTCCTGCAGAAGTTGACGTCTGCACTCGATTAACAAAAAATATAAGTATAAACACGCCCATTGTGAGTTCTGCCATGGATACAGTAACTGAAGCCAGTCTTGCGATAGCTATAGCCAGGGAAGGTGGTATCGGCATTATTCATCGTGCCATGCCATTAGCTAACCAGGTGTCTGAAGTGGACAAGGTAAAGAAGTCCGAAAGCGGGATGATAGTAGATCCGATTACTTTGCAGGCAAATAAAAAGATATCTGCAGCTCTTGCGATAATGAAAAAATACAGGATTTCGGGTGTTCCCATTACAGAAGAAAGAAAACTTGTCGGAATACTTACCAACAGGGACCTTAAATTCGAGACAAACTTTAATAAAAAAATATCGGATGTTATGACCAGGAAGGGATTAGTAACTGCTCTTGAAGGTATAACGATGAAAGAAGCGATCAAAATTCTGAACAAGCATAAAATTGAAAAGCTGCCGATTGTAAAAAAGAAAAACATACTTGTTGGACTAATAACCATAAAGGACATTGAAAAGAAAATAAAATTTCCGAATGCGTGCAAAGACTCGATTGGAAGACTAAGGGTCGGGGCCGCACTTGGGGTTGGAAAAGATGCACTTAACAGAGCGACCGCTCTTACAAAAGCCGCTGTAGATGTGCTGGTTGTGGATACTGCTCACGGACATTCTAAAAGGGTAATTTCAACAGTGAAGGCATTGCGTGAAAAATTTCCGAAGGTAGATATTATTGCGGGCAATGTTGCGACTGCAGAGGCAACACAGGATTTAATAGCAGCGGGTGTGGCTGCTGTTAAAGTAGGGGTAGGGCCCGGTTCTATATGTACGACAAGAATTATAGCAGGCGCCGGGGTTCCGCAGATTACGGCAATAAAGGAATGTTCAGAGGTTGCTGATTCTTTGGGGATACCTATAATTGCGGACGGTGGCATAAAGTACTCCGGAGATATAACCAAGGCAATAGCAGCAGGAGCGAGTTCTGTAATGATAGGGGGTCTTTTTGCAGGAACTGACGAGAGCCCAGGAGAGCTTATACTTTACCAGGGAAGGACATACAAGGTTTATAGAGGCATGGGTTCGATCGGCGCCATGGAAGCAGGCAGTAAAGACAGGTATGCGCAGGAAGGGATTGAGACCAGAAAACTGGTACCTGAAGGTGTAGAAGGACGGGTGCCGCACAAAGGCCCATTATCTGCCAGCATACATCAGCTTGTTGGAGGACTAAAGTCAGGAATGGGGTATTGCGGATGTAAAGATATTGAAGAGCTGAAGCAAAAGGCACAATTTATAAGAATTACTCCTGCTGGATTGAGGGAAAGTCATGTGCATGATGTAACGGTGACAAGAGAGTCTCCGAATTACAGTATGGACTAAAC
>CAYPIT010000131.1:0-5995 GCA_964410825.1 uncultured Nitrospiraceae bacterium | reverse complement strand
CCGTCTATCGTGATCATTAGAATACCTTCAGGAATTTCGACAGAAATGTCTATCTCTTTTTCTTCAGCCTTTGCGTTACAGGATTTGCATGCATTCTTGATAACATTACTTATGTCTTCCTGATGACAGTTAAGTTTATTTGGTTTAGCAAAGTCCAATACATCATTCACGATCAATTGCATTTTTTGCGCAGCATTCAGTATAAACTGTGATTCTTCTCTGATATCTCCCTTCTCTTGATTAATCCTTTTTGCAAAACCTTCAACTGTAATGAGTGGAGACCTCAGATCATGAACTATTGCGGCAGAAGCCCTGCCCAGGCTTGCAAGATAATGATCTTTCTCAGATTGTTGCCGACGTTTTTTTTCACGGTCAACGAGAATTCCGGCAACAATTGCAAAGGCTCCTGAAAATACAGCATGAAGTGCCTGATTAGCAATTAATGTGGATGAAGACTCCCAGTTTAATAATATATGAGGAATATATAAAGCAGATATAACAATAAATGTTACAACAGCACCTTTCAGTCCGAATGCAAGTGCCCCGAGTAAAAGAGGCATATAATACAGTTCAGTGAAAATATTATGGAGGTCGCGAACTCCCGGAAGAGTAGAGTAATGAAGATAGGTGATAGCCACTACTGAAACTACAATAAGTGTTACGAACAGTTTTTTCTGATCAAATACTTTTTGCATAATTTTCTCACTTTCTTAGCCTGAAATCATCTATTCGTTTTTTTGACTCAGAATATACTGTTTGGCTGCCAATGCAGCTTTAGCTCCTTCACCTGATGCAATAATTATCCTCTTGCCAAAGGCATTTGTGACATCACCTGCCGCGAATATTCCAGGACAGGAGGTTGAACAGTCAGGCTTGATTATGATTTCTCCTTTTTTATTCAGGTCAACAAGATGAGAAATCCATGAAGTGTTAGGTTGCAATCCTATAGCAATAAATACACCTTTAGCAGGGATATTCTCTGTCTCCTTCGAGGCCATCCTTTTTATGTCAATTGAGGACAAGGTCTTATCCCCTCTAAATTCTATAATCTTATATCCTTCATATTTTCTGAGATTTTCGAACTTGCTGACACGCTCAACAATCACAGCATCAGCTGTTACTTCTGCTGTATAAACAAGATAAATGTTGTTAGCGATACTTTGCAGGTTCTCAACTATCTGTAATGCAGAGTTGCCGCCTCCAATTACAACAACATCCTCTCCCTGTACAAAAGATAGATCCTGAATATTACCGTAAAACACACCCTTACGCTGATATTCCTCTTCACCCGGAACCTTGAGCTTGCGCCTCGTCATTCCTGTAGATATTATTAGTGCTTTTCCTGTATATTTCTTCAGGTCTGATGTAATGACCTCAAACTCTCCATTTTTCTTCTCAATCTTTTCAACTTCAGTCATAACATGGTCAATGTAGTGAGAGTGAATCAACTGATACTGAAACTTATCTATAAGTTCAGGGCCTCTAATGAAGTCGTACCCCATGTAATTTTCAACCTTTGTACTGTCTATTGCCTGCCCCCCAAGGTCTTTGGTGATAAGGAAAGCATCCATTCTTAGTGTAGCGGCATAAACCGCTGCAGTAAGTCCTGCAGGACCTCCGCCGATAATTATCAGGTCATAGGTAGAGCGAGGCACTTTACATGTCCTTTCATTCAGGAATTTTTCTTTGCATCCCTCAGAGCAGAAATAGTAAATGATTCCTTCGCATTCCGCTATGATGGCGCTGTTTTCATCAACTTCCATGAAGCATACAGGGTCTTTTTTCATATTTTTCATTCACTCCCTTTCATAGTTTCCCCTGATTATAGCAAGACATCGATTAATATCAAAAATCATTTCCCTTTTCCAAACCCGGAATACCTCTTTTGAAGCACCCTGAACAATACCGGAAGCAGCGTTATCCCTCCCAGGAGTAAAACGGTTATCAGGCCGCTTTCGGCTTCTGCAGCTGTCACTTGGCTCCCAAAGTGGGCAAGCAGAAAGCTTGCCGGAATTATTCCCGCCATGGTAGCAACCGCAAACCGCCAGAAGGACAGTGAAGTCAGTCCCGCGGCGTAACTCACTACATCAAATGATATAAAAGGTATCAACCGGGATAAAAAAACAATAGTCGTCAGCGCGTTCTGGTCTCCGAGCAGATTCATGGACAAACGTTTGCCAAACCATCTATGCAATACGTCATACCCCAGCATCCGGGCAATAGAGAACGCGATGATTGCGCCTGACTCAGCACCAAGTAAAACGTATATCGTCCCCCACGAGTGCCCGAACACTGCTCCTGCCGCCAGAGCTATAGGTGCGCTCGGAACCGGACTGAAGACAATTGCCGCAGTCATGAGAAGGATAACTGTAATCGGCCCCAATATTCCAAACCCGGCAATATGTTCCTGAAGAGCTTCCGGGCTTCTGAATAAAGTCAGAACACCCTCTTCCGACATAAACCAGTAAAACCCTGTCACTACGGCTACTATTACAACACCGAAAAATAATCTTACATACACTGCCCGAACTCCTGATTTATGCCTGACTGAACCTTCAGGTGCGTTGTTTGTCTTGCCATTCATAATCGCGCGATCCTTAATGAAACAGTATTATTGATCGTTAATAGAATAGGTTTTATATTTGAATAAAAAATGAAGATAATGTGAAGAAATTATGAAAACAGTTTGCTTTGATCTGCTTAAAATCACTGCTATTTATTCATATTTATTTCACATTTTAGTTCTAAATTTAAGTCAAGCCCTTATTAAAGGCAGGTGATCTCTATGCAAGAAATTGGTATTGTTAAAAGCGTTGATGGCACTATTGCTAAGGTGTTGGTTTCAAGGAAAGGAAGTCCCTGTGAAAATTGTTCGCAAGATACGTGCACTATTCCCAAAAAGGGGCTCGAAGCAGAGGCTATAAATGAAATAGGTGCAAAAGTAGGCCAGAAGGTAAAGATTGTCATGACGACATACACATTTTATAAAGGAGCTCTGTTAATTTATGCACTTCCAATAGTAGCACTTATTGGTGGTGCTATTGCCGGCAAGCTGTACCTGCCTATATACATAAACGTAAAAGATTCAGATTTGCTTGCTGCATTAGGAGGATTTATTGCACTTATTCTGTCATTCGTAGTTATAAAAATAATCATGAGTCGATCGAACAGAAAGACAGAATATAAATCTGTCATTAAATCAATTGTGGAGGGATAATTATGAGTGATATTAATTTAAAAATTGAAGGAATGAGTTGCCAGCATTGTGTAATGAGCGTCAAAAAAGCAATTGAGAGTATCGCTGGTATTATGGCATGTGATGTAAATGTTGGAAGTGCCAAAGTAATCTATGATAAGTCTAAAACAGATAAGGATGCTATTGCAAAGGCTGTAAGCAACGCTGGTTATAAGGTTACAGCATATTGATATGGACTATTCATATAATCTTCATAATTTAAGGCTAAAATCATTTTAACTTAGCAATAAAATATCAGGATTCACCCGATAGTTAAGCCGAATGTTTAATAACTATACGAAACATATTCTTCTTTCACTTTTCATCCTGATCATTCCATATTTTCTCCCATTGCAATCATTATATGCATGTGGCGGAGATGATGTAATCCTGTCCGAAAACCCTGCTTTAATGAATCAGAACGGTAAATATAGTGCCCGGGACAGTGAAGGCAATCTGTTAGTACACAAGTCAGAAACACTTATTAGTCCGGAGCTGGCAAGGTCAATAGCAGAAAAGTTTGTCATCGATAATGTCGCAGGGCATCCTCTTCCCCTCACATTCCGCAAGCTTGAATATGTCCATAGTAAATTGGTCTATCAATTTGAATCTACCCCTCTCGAAAACTATAACGGCAAGTACCACCTTGGACCGGTGAACTATAAAGTAGAAAAACTCGTTATGGATGTGGATGCCATAACGGGTAATCTTTATCTTGCGACAGGTTGCGGTTCTGCTCCAGCGAAACTTATTTACGAATTTAACCCATCTGATTTTGATGGTAACTCGCCTGTAAGTTCCGAAACTTTTATTTCAAATAATACTAACTTTATAGCGCGTAAGACAGGTAATGTGATAAATATTGACGGCAGGATATCATCCGAAGAATGGAAAGACACCGGACACAGATATTTTTATCTGGGCACATACAAAAATCACAAGCCCTCGCAAGAACATAAAGACCCTTATTACTACGCCGAGGTATGGACACAGATCGATGATGAAAATATTTATTTTGCGGTCAAGACTGATTCACCTTACTGGATCGGATTAATGTTCAAGAATGATCCTAATCTTGGAATGCTCGGGTCCTATCGTGATGCAAAGGTGATGAAATCTGATGGAGAAATAACTGACAGGTATTTCAGTACACGGCCGGACAAAACTTTTTTTCTTGAAAAAGACGATAACGATCATATAATCGCAAAAGGCCATCATCAGAACCATTTTTATACATACGAATTTGCATATCCTCTGAAAACTTTTGACAGGCAGGATGTATCTTTTGAAACAGGGAAAGCATATAATATGCTTCTCGTAGTGGGAAACACCTTTGAACATTACGGGATATTCACTCTCGATAAAGCCCATGCCAATCACGCCCACTCCAAAAACAATGAATCACATGCAGATGTATGGGCAAGCAATGAAACGACCTTCCGGATTGGGGCTCCTGCTGAAAAGGATATCTTTGGCAACCCGGTGATGACCGTCTTTACAAATTATGACTCTGGTTATAATCCAGATAAAACCGGCAATCATTTTCATTACGCCGCTGCTCTTCCTAAAGATTTCAGCAGTCGTGCATCCATGACCGGATATATAAGCTGGCTGTCTGTTTTTCTGGGACTGATCAGTGTTGGATTCATCATGTTCCGCTTTAAATCATCTACAAAAAATAATTCACCTCAAATAGAACCGTCGAGCATTGACCTGATGAAGATTGGCTGGTTTAAACGCTTTGTCACATGGAAATATTTCAGGCACATATTTATTGTTCCGACCCTGATCATTTTTCTCTCGATTATCTATCTCGGGTTTTTTGATACACAGGACGGCCAGCGGAACATGGCAACTGTATTTACCTGGACTTTATGGTGGAGTCTGATCATTTTCACCCTTATCTTTGCCGGAAGATTCTGGTGCATGATGTGCCCGTTCGCAGCCATCGCCGACTTTGCCCAGAAGTTTGTTTCATTAAACAAGAAGCTTCCCGAGCGGTTCCAGAACATGAACCTGCAGACTATCGGCTTTCTCATACTTACATGGGCATTTACTATTATGGCCTTTGGGAGCAGACCTTTTGTAACAGCAGTGGTTATCCTTATCATTCTCGTAGCTGCCGTGGTCTTTAGCATGATTTATGAACGCCGTTCATTTTGCCGCCATTTATGTCCAATAGGAGCTGTAATCGGGATTTACTCAATGGTGTCGCCCGTGGAGCTGCGCTCATGCAGCAAAGGTCGCTGTGACATTCATAAACGGAAAACATGCAGCGAAGCATGCCCCATGATGGAATCCCCGGAAGATATGGACAACAATATTTACTGTAACTTCTGTATGAAGTGCCAGCCGGCCTGTCCGTCACAGAACCTCGGCCTTCGACTCAGATCTTTTGGTAAGGATATTTATGCCAGTTTTCACAAGTCCCGTGCAGAGGCATTTGCTGCATTATTCCTTTTAGGAGTAGTGATTGTAGAAACTTTTGCCATGACATCTTCATGGAAACCCATGGAAGATAGTCTGAGTTCAATGATCGGCATAAACTCTCAATCAATTTTATATACAATGATTTTTACGCTTGTATTATTATTCCCTATCGGGATTTTCTATCTCATTTGTTACCTGCTTAAATTGTGGCTTGGTAAACATGAATATAAAATGCAGGATCTTTTTTCGCAGTTCCCTTTTCTTTTTATCCCTCTTGGCGCTGGTCTTCCCTTTTCCCACCACATTCACCATCCACTGACCGGAAGTCCC
>CAYPIT010000130.1:0-6066 GCA_964410825.1 uncultured Nitrospiraceae bacterium | reverse complement strand
GATACATCTGCCCCTCCGCCACCTCCTCCACTGCTGCCGCAGGAGGCAAGCATGATAGCCGCTACTGTCAACATTATGTACTTCAAATATCTCATAATTACACTCTCCCTATGAAATTTATTATTTTATTCATGTTATATCCTTAATTAGTTCACTGGGGGTGGAAAATACACTTCCACTTCTACCGGAGAGTCAATCTCTGGTATCGGCTCAGGTTCCTGATCAACCGGAGAGTCTCCTGATACATCAAATATAGCAGGAGGCTCAGGCGCAAAAGCGGGTAATGCGCCCTTCTGCGGGATAGCAGATGCATAAACAGGTAATTCATCTTTCCATTCAGACATCAATTGGGCATCCATTTCTTTTTCGACCAGATTGTCTCCGATCAGGCAATATATTTCACCCTGGTTAATAGTGACGTTGTCCTTTTTTGTCTTATCTGTTTTTGCATCTTTCTTCAGTTTAAACTCAACCTTGCTGTCAAGTACATAGACACATGTTTCGACACATCTGCGATGTTGATCTTCAATAACAATAGCGGCCGGTGATACCGACGCTCCGGTTTTAGCTTCTTTTTCAGGAATAGATTTGCATTCTTCAGAGGGCAATACTCTTTTCTTCATCAAGAACGCTGTCCCCCTCGCCGATGCAACAGTAGCTGCAGTATGCACTTCAAGATCACTTCTTCCAACAACTACCTTGATAGATCCATCTATTAACCTGTAGATTGATTTCGATCTCTGTTTTTCGGGGCTGTATATATATTTTTCTACCTCAACTTTACTTAGCTCTCCCAGATTTAGAATGCTGTCATCCTTAAAATAAAGTTTTGTCCGCGATTGCTTATCTGTCTCTACAGTATCTTTCATTAACAAATCCATCTGTGCTTCTGCATTGTCCCGGCTTTCACCTCTAATGCGGAATACATCTTTCTTTACTGCCAGCACCTCTCCCGCAGGCTCAGCAGAATATGCTGTTGACGCAAAAAGAAAGATTAGTGCAAGACCTGACAGTAAGAATATTTGTCCAAGTTTTCTCATAACTCACCTCTACTTTTCTTTATTTTTTGATAATTGTCTTGATCAGAATAAATAAAAATATAAGACATTTGAAGATAGCTGCCTTTGCTTAATTGCAAATAGAACTATTTTGAAATAGTACTATTCCGGATATTGTTTTGCTGCTGCTTTTTCTTTTCTATTGTAGAGTGAAGGTATGTAAATATTCTACTCCAACATAGATTGTTTGTCAATATATTTTTCATTAATAATTTGTTATTGACCAGTTTTTTTACACTTAATGTCGATTTAAATCACTCCGTACGTAAACAAAACCCCGATTACATTACGGTCATAATCAAATTCTGCCAGATTCGAGTCATTGTTGGTAAAACTCTCTGTCAAAGATACAGCCATCTTATCATTTATCACATATTGAATCGTTAATCCATACTTCTGTACATCATCTTCTCTTGTTTTAAGCTGACTCAAACCCGGAAAGTCCGTTTCATAATCTCTGTTACTAACATCTACTGATGCTTTTACTTTTAGTGGATCATTCAATCTATAACTCAATAATGCGCCAACCCTGTGCCCCTCGTACGACCAGTGATCTACATTTGCATCATTGTCATCATAAAAATAATGGATGTCTCCCTTTAATTTATCCGCCACAAAGTTCTGTTTGAGGCCATAAATATTCTGATCCCCCTTGCGGTCTGAGTTACTTGTAAACTCTCCGGTATCTTTGTAATCATTCTGCTTGAATTTATAAATTGCATCTAAGGAGCAACTTCTGCTCTCCCTGATATTTATATCTGCAAAATAAGTGTGAATCAGCCCGTATTGGTCTCCCCCGAAATCTATATACTCAAATTTATAACCCAATGTCGGCTTAATAATATCTGACATCATCAGCTCAACACTGGGTGATAGATTGTGGTAATGGACATTGTATTTATCGAGACTGGCATGCAGGCTCTGGTAGAAATTATAGTCAACCTGCACCCTGGCTGATTTATTCTCAAACACTCTTGCCCCTGCTGTAATAAGAGCCACTAGCCTGCTATCGTCTCTATTATCAACATTGACCGGAGGGTTCGACTGCTCAAGAATTACGTTGTCGTCATATTGGGCTCCGACCGATAGATCAAGCCTGTAAGGCCTTTCTTCTTCCCTCCTTTCATAGCATCCATCGATCAGACTGTCTGCGTAACCTTCAGCAACAGTATCATCAGATAATCCCTTGAAAGTTGTGAGGTAACTTTCCGCCATTTTGCATTCTTCCCAAGCATAGTAGATACTTCCGAGCTCAAGGTATACATTTGCAGAAAATTCCTCTTCTTTCATTATATCCTTAAACAACCTCTCTGCCTTTGACAACTGTCCAAGCTTTGAATATGCCACAGCTGTATAAAACTCCGCCTCAGGATTCTCAGGAGTCAACTCCAACGCTTTTTCCAAAAGCTCCAGCGCTTCACTGTACTGCCCGGCATTAATTTTAGCTATACCCTGAGCTATATAAACTTCAGATTCCCCCGCTGCATAGAGAGCCGGGGCCGCTAACAGCGCAACTGCCCAAACTAAAACGATTAAATAAAAGTATATTCTTTTCATATTCCTGTATCCTTTCTGCTAAAAGTGATTATTGTGAGATTAAAAGTTCGTTCCGGTTATTTTGAAAAGTGAAGATAGGTAATATTATCTATCAAAACATATAGCTTGTCAAGATATTTTTTCACTTAGAAAATCACTAAAAATTAATATTGCCCATCTCATCACAAACATCAGGTGCTATCAGGAAATAGCCTCCTTTGTCAACAATAATCTGTTTGTGATATAAAACTTTAAGAGCCTTCGATACAGCCTCCCTTGATGAGCCGATGTTTGAAGCCAGGTCCAAATGTGTACGTTTTTCAGTCCTGTAAAAACCATCTTCATCCATATCACCATCTTTTTGAGCAGACCGCACTAATAATTTTACGAGACGCTCACTAACATCAAGAAAAGCGAGTGTTTCGATCATGTCATCTGTTTTTCTCAGCCGCTCAACCAACGCTGACAGGAGATCAAAAGAGATGGATGGTTTTTGCTTCATGGTATTGAGAAAAATGCCTCTGTTGAGGGCGCCAAGCGCAGTCTCTTCTTCCGCAACAACATTAGCCGACCTTGTCCTTCCGTCAATAAGACTCATTTCACCAAAGAAATCGCCTTGCTTCAGGGATGCCAGAATAAATTCATTTCCATCAGGACCGAGCAGGCTCACTTTCACTTTACCCTTTATGACTATGTATAGATCAGTACCCTCATCCGCCTGAAAAACAATGTCATCCCCCTGCCTGACAGAAATTATTTTAAAATCATTTACAACCTGATCAAGGTGGTCATCTGAAAAATTCCTGAATAACGGCACTTTAATCAGGAATTTTTTTATTAGCTCTCTTTCTCTTTCGCTGATATTCATTTCGGAATAACTAACGGGTATAAAATAATTTCATGTGAATTAAAAATTGAATTTATTTTCAGATTTTTTTCTGAAATTACACTTTTTCATATACATAAAAGTGAAGTCACGCTCCTTTTATTTGACAACGTCATTCAGAATCTGATACGGGAGTATGGATGCCGTCACCTCCCTGTGTTACCGGTCCGTCCCAGGCACTTAATCCTCCCCGTATAGCCTTAACCCTAAAGCCCATGCTCCTCATAAGAAATGCGGCTGTCATTCCTCTTGAATCTGAAGTGCAATACGTGTAATATTCTTTTGCAGGATCCAGTTCCTCATATTTCTGACGAAGCACTTCAATAGGAATGCTGATCGCACCTTCTATATGTTCTTCCTCATATTCAGGAGGAATCCTGGCATCTATAAAAACATAATTGCCTCTCTTGTCTTCCGGTATATCCTCGGGAAAATCATAAACCATAAATGATTTCTTTAAAATCTCATCGAAATCTCCCTTGTCAAGAACTAAAACGGTTGTGTTTTCTATGGCTTGAACGGTAGCATTTCTTGACTTCTCTCTGATAAGGGCTTCTTCTCCGAATCCTTCGCCATCGCTTAAATCGGCAATTTTCTCTGGCCTGCTGTCACCTTCTTTTCTGATAACGGCAACACGGCCTGATTTAATAACATAGTAAGCATCACCAGCTTCTCCATGAGAAATAACATTGTCTCCGGCCACAAAAGTTTTTTCTTTCATCTTTTCGATCAGTGCAAGCATTTTCCCGGGCTCAAGAAGCGCAAAAGGTTGAAGGCTCTTTATCTTGTTATATTGATCGAAATCTGATGCTCTCTTCTCCATCATGTTTGAAATTGTAGCATCCATGTTTACGATATTTTCAAAATCCTCTTTTAATAATTTAAAAAGTTTGACTTTGGATTTTGCAATTACCGACGTGTTTCTGGGAGAGCATGTGAGCATTGCCATCTCACCAAAGCCCTCACCACATTTCAGTTTCGTTAGCTTGGCGGCCTGTCCCCATTTAGTGCTTTTAATTACTTCAACCTCACCTGAGCTTATCAGGTATAATGCTTCAGGAGATGAACCCTCTTTAATTATCTGTGTTCCTTCAACAGCCTCGACAGGGATCAGCTTCTTTGCAACCGCCTCAAGCGCTCCGTTTGAAAGACCTGAAAAATAACAATATCGCTTCAGATTATCCGGTGACAACCAATCCATTTATTTTGCCTCCCTTTCACGATTCATTTAAAGGGTTCACGCCCCCTGTGTATCATAAGTTCATGTTGGTTTCAATTTAAGAGCCAATATGACGGCGTATTTATTATATATTTTCTCATTATAAATTGGAAAACAAATTTCGATCCCTATTTCTCCAGTAGAATTCGACGCTTGGATTTCTGTTTTAATTCTCAAATACTGTGATATAATAACTGGTTACAAATTTCAGAAAAATTAAGGTCTTAAGAGGGATGAACAAAAAAAATTATACGGCCCCTGACACCAGAGGCCACTTTGGCAACTACGGCGGCAGATTCGTGCCGGAGACTCTGATGCCTGCATTGATCGAACTGGAGAAAGCTTACAGAGCCAATAAAAAAGACAATAATTTTACGGAAGAGTTAAAGGATCTTCAAAAAAATTTCGTAGGCAGGCCGACACCGCTTTATTACGCTAAAGATCTCACCGATCACCTTGATGGAGCTAAAATTTACCTCAAAAGAGAGGACCTTTGTCACACAGGTGCCCACAAGATAAATAACGCGATTGCCCAGGCTTTGCTGGCAAAGAAAATGGGCAAAACAAGACTGATAGCTGAGACAGGAGCAGGACAGCATGGGGTAGCAACTGCAACAGGGGCGGCACTTGTAGGCATGGATTGTGAAATATACATGGGTTCTGAAGATATAAGACGCCAGGCTTTGAACGTATTCAGGATGAAGCTGCTCGGAGCAACGGTCACTGAAGTATCAGTTGGGTCCAAGACACTGAAAGATGCGATTAACGAAGCACTGAGAGACTGGACCACAAATGTCCACGACACTCACTATGTTCTCGGGACAGTGTTCGGCCCGCACCCCTACCCTGTAATGGTAAGAGATTTTCAGTCAGTAATAGGCAAAGAGGCAAGAAAGCAAATACTCAGGGCTGAGGGCAAACTGCCCGACTGTCTGATCGCATGCGTTGGCGGAGGAAGCAACTCTATCGGGCTTTTCTACGCATTCCTGAAAGACAAATCAAGGATGATAGGGGTCGAAGCAGGCGGTCGAGGCATCAGAACCGGTAAGCATGCCGCACGATTTGCAGGCGGTTCTCTTGGTGTTTTCCAGGGCTGCAAAAGCTATCTCTTACAAAATAAAGACGGAAATGTTCTCGGTACCCATTCTGTATCTGCAGGATTAGACTATGCATCAGTGGGACCGGAACACTGCTTTCTCAGAGATGCCGAAAGAATAGAATAC
Organism: uncultured Nitrospiraceae bacterium; assembly: GCA_964410825.1. GTDB lineage: Bacteria > Nitrospirota > Thermodesulfovibrionia > UBA6902 > UBA6902 > CAZVHL01. Next base: position 144 of record CAYPIT010000130.1, on the reverse strand, counting down.
ACGTATGCCACAGATAGCGAGGCACTGAAGGCGTTTGAACTTTTAAGCAGAACTGAAGGCATCATTCCTGCACTTGAATCTGCTCATGCTATAGCGGAAGCGGTTAAAGTTGTCCCTGGCCTGAATAAAAAATCTGTAATCATA
>CAYPIT010000129.1:0-6073 GCA_964410825.1 uncultured Nitrospiraceae bacterium | reverse complement strand
AATATTTGTATCCTAAGATTTTTTCGATCTCCTGAGTTCGTTTGCCTTTTATCCTGTTGATATCGCCGGAGGAATAATTAGTTAAACCTTTAGCAACTTTCTTCCCATCTTTACTGATACATCTGACGTAATCTCCAACAGCGAACTTGCCCTCTGTTTTTGTTATGCCTGAAGGCAAAAGACTTTTCCCCATCGTAGTCAATGCCTTAACAGCACCATTATCAAGATAAATAGCGCCTCTGGATCTAACACCGTACGCTATCCATCCTTTCCTGGAAGACATCCTTTGCTCCCGGGCTTTGAAATATGTACCTACTTTCCCCACGCTAACTAATTTTGATAATAGTCCTTTTTTCCTTCCGTTCATGATCACTACCGGTATTCCATGATCATTTGCCTGCTTTGCAGCAATAAGTTTCGAATACATCCCTCCTGTGCCCACCGCACTGCCTATGCCTCCAGCCAGTTTTTCGATGTCAGGAGAAATCTCTTCAACAGTCTTAATAAGGCTGGCCCCTGCTTTCCGGGGGTCTTTTGAATAGAGGCCGTCAACATCAGAGAGAATAACAAGCATATCAGCCTCAACAAGACCTGCAGCAAGAGCAGCAAGCATATCGTTGTCACCGAACTTGATTTCATCAACAGCAATAGGGTCGTTCTCATTTATGAGAGGAATAACACCGTAACTCATCAGGGTAAATAATGTATTTTTCGCATTAATATATCTGAGACGATCTGCTATATCGTCCCTTGTAAGCAATACCTGTGCAACCTTTTTGTTAAAATCTGCAAAATTCTGTTCATAAGCCCACATCAGGCTTGACTGACCAATAGCCGCAGCAGCCTGCTGAAGTTTTATATCATGAGGTTTCTCCTTGAGCGCAAGCTTCTTCAGTCCTGCCGCGATCGCACCTGATGAGACTATCACAACCTCATAGCCAATATTTATGGTCTCTGAAATATCACGAGTTATTGCATGCAGTCTTTTAGTATTCAGTCCTTTTTCTGCTGACGCAAGCAGGTTGCTTCCTATTTTTATAACAAGCCGTTTCATATTTATAATTATGGCTTAAACAGTTGAGAGTCAGTTAATTGTAAACTAATTTCTGCTCATTATTCGCTGTCCTTATGTTTCTCCACTATCTTAGCCAAATATTGTATAAGTTGTTCTAAACCTTTGCCCGTAGCCGCGCATACCGGAAGAAAATCATAGCGTTTATCTTTACAGTAATTTTCAAGCCTGTCAAGTCGCTTACAATCACCCTTGATATCCAGTTTTGTGCCAACAACAGCCTGAGGTTTCCTGATCAGTGCCGGACTGTAAAGTGTGAGTTCCCTGTTAATGCTCTCAAGGTTTTCTTCAGGTTCACCAGAAGCTATTTCTGATATATCAACCAGATGCAGTAATACCGAAGTTCTCTCAACATGCCGCAAAAACTGAAATCCCAGTCCGGTTCCTTTATGGGCTCCTTTTATTAATCCGGGTATGTCCGCCACTACAAAGCTTTTAAACCCCCCGAATTTGACAAGTCCCAGTACTGGTTTCAAGGTAGTAAACGGATAATCAGCTATTTTCGGCTTTGCAGAAGACAGGACTGATATTAAAGTAGATTTGCCGGCATTTGGGAGGCCGATTAATCCTACATCAGCCAGCAATTTTAATTCCAGCAACAATGTCTTTTCTTCCCCTGGTTCGCCTGGTTGAGCAAACCGGGGAGTCTGATGTGTGGAACTTTTGAAATTGGTGTTACCGAGTCCGCCCCGGCCGCCCTTCGCAGCAATAAAGGTCTGTCCGTCTCCAGTGAGGTCAGACTGCACTGTATCGCAATCAACATATTTAATGAGAGTGCCCTGCGGTACAGATATAATACAGTCTTTACCATTTTTGCCGTGCATGTTTTGCCCCATGCCATGCTGGCCGTTGTCAGCCCTGTACTGCTGCTGATATCTAATATCCAGAAGCGTGTTGAGGTTCTTTTTAGCTGAAAAAATAATATGGCCCCCCCTGCCTCCGTCACCTCCATCCGGTCCTCCCCTGGGAATGTACTTCTCCCGTCGGAAGCTGACACATCCCCGGCCTCCGTTTCCTGCCTTAATATGAACTTTTACCTGGTCAACAAACTTCATTTTTCAATACACACGTTTTTTGATTATGATACAAGAAATTCGAAGAAATTTTAGACAGGACAGATGTTTTGAATGAGAGATTTCAGATGAACAGCCAACTTTTTGTTAAGAACATAAAAGGCGGGATACACCCGCCTTTTATTATGCAATCTTACGAAGATATATTGTTATACTTCTGCAGGATAAACGCTGATCTGCTGTCTTTTCCTGTCTTTATGCTCAAATTTCACTATTCCGGTAATCAAAGCAAAAAGAGTATCATCGCCACCTTTGCCAACGTTAAAACCGGGATGGAACTTCGTGCCCCTCTGCCTGACAAGAATATTTCCGGCCTTTACAAGCTGCCCGCCAAACCTTTTTACACCAAGGCGCTTAGACTCACTGTCTCGTCCATTTCTTGTGCTTCCAACTCCCTTTTTATGAGCCATTCTTATCCTCCAATATTAATTCGCCTGAATTTTCTTAATCTTCACCGAAGTATACTGCTGTCTGTGACCTCTCAGTTTTCTGTGATTTTTTCTCATTTTCTGTTTATACACAAGAATTTTTTTGTCTTTTTCTGTCGCAAGAACATCAGCAGAAACCTTGGCAGATTTTATATACGGTTCTCCATAAGTAATACTATCTCCATCCGACACCATTAATACATTATTAAATGTGACCGATTTTTTATTATCGATTTTATCAATTTTTAGTGTCGCGCCCTCTGCAACCTTATACTGTTTGCCACCTGTCTCTATTATCGCGTACATAGAAAATCCTCCAATTTAAGATAGACTATTTTTTTAACATACTATCGAGATCAAAGTCAATTATGCCAAGACCGGAAATAAGGGTAAATGACCTGAATTAATTTGCATTTTACCCCATATCTCTGTAAAAATATATCCCTATGTCCGAGCCGATGACCAATGAAGAAATAGTAGTATATATTACCGCACCGCATGAAGACGAAGCTGCGAAAATTGCACAAGCCCTTGTTGAATCCAGGCTTGCAGCATGTGTAAATATAGTAAAAGATATACGCTCCATTTACTCATGGAAGGGTACGGTAGAGGATGACTCCGAAGTCCTTATGATCGTAAAGACCCGGAAAGCCTTGTTTGATACATTGTTAAATACAGTAATGGATCTGCATAGTTATGACGTACCTGAAGTTATTGCACTTCCCATTATAGACGGCTCAGCCAATTATCTGACATGGTTGCGAGAATCAACAAACTAAATACATTAGCAGGGGGCACTGTGCCCGTGCCCAGATTTTATTCAATGGAGGTTTTGAAATAATAATGAGCGATGACACGATCAATAACCTGGATAGTTCTCTGGATGGTTATAAAAAGGAAATCTTAGAAGTTAACAAAGGCTCCCTTGCGTGGGAAAAAGACCTGATTTTCAATGCGCGCACCCAAATGGGGTATGAAGTTGAGTTTGATGCAAATTTACAATGGGGTTGCGCACCAACAGAAACGCTCCTGATGAGCGTTGCAGGTTGTATGGCAATCGACGTTTTTTATTTTCTAAAAAAAATGAGGGCAGACATAAACAGTTTTCGAATCGATTTTACAGGCATAAGAAAACCGGACCCTCCGCAATATTATAAATCAATTGATCTCCATATACATGTCAGTGGCGATAATGTAACACCCAAAAAACTTGACCGGTCAGTCTCGTTGTCACATGATAAATACTGCTCGGTTTATAATGCCTTAAGAAAGGATATAGAAGTAAATGTGAATTATACGATTAATGAAAAGAAAGATTAAGAAAGGCCAAGTTCGTTTTTAAGCCATTTTTCCAGTTTGTCAGTTAAAGGATACATGCCTGAAACACATTCCTTATCCGAACACTGCATAGCCTCTCTTAACAGATTATCAGGAGCTTCATCGATATAACTGACCGTTTTACTAATAAGTTCTTTAAGCTGCATTATCATAATTGCCGGCTTATCATCAACAAGATCAACATAGAGCATGAATCCATGCGAAGTGTCAATAGTTTCCGCAGATCCATCTTCAGAAGTAACCTTGGGAGAGAGAAAAACCTTAGGTGTAATCTCCCACCTTACGTGATCAGCAAAATATTTATGTTTTTTAAGGTCACTAATACTTGTAGCGCTCATATGCAAAATTATAACAAAATAGTTTGTATTGTTTATAATTGTACTAAAAATAAGGAGAAAAACCAATGAGCTGCCTTTTTTGTAAGATAATCTCAAAAGAAATTCCTGCCAAGATAGTATATGAAGATGAACATGCGCTTGCATTTGAGGATATAAATCCTCAGGCCCCTGTGCATATTCTGGTGATACCGAAAAAACATATATCAACATCTCTTGATATAGCACCAGAGGACTACGAGTTGATTGGTAAGTTGATTGAAATTGCCAATAAACTGGCAAGAGAAAACAGCGTTGCAGAAAAAGGTTTCAGAGTAGTCCTGAATTGCAACCGTGAGGCAGGCCAGACCGTGTTTCATATACATCTGCATCTGCTCGGTGGCAGAGCTATGCATTGGCCGCCAGGGTAGTAGATACACCAAAAATATAAAATTAAAGATAAAAATTAAGGAATATTTTTATTAGATCTCCTTTTATCCACAATTTTGCTTTTTTATTTTTTATCTTTTATTTAATATGAGATCAGCGAAAGACATTAATTATTCTGAAGCGCTTAGGAAAATATATGATTCGCTCTTCGAATATTTCGGTCCCCAGAATTGGTGGCCGGGTGATACCCCTTTTGAAATAGCTGTTGGCGCTATCCTTACTCAAAACACAAACTGGGGAAATGTCGAAAAAGCGATTAACAATCTAAAGCACAGGAAATGTCTGAGCGCAAACGCCTTGCACAAAATATCGCACAGGAAACTGGCATCATTAATAAAGCCGGCGGGATATTTTAATATCAAGGCAAAAAGGCTCAAGAATTTTCTGGATTTTCTTGCGACTAATTTTAAACACAGCATGAAACGTATGAAATCTGAAGACACAAATGTTTTACGGGCACGATTGCTTAATGTAAACGGCATCGGTCCCGAAACTGCTGATTCGATTCTTCTCTATGCCCTTGACAAGCCGATTTTTGTTATAGATGCATATACGAAAAGAGTCTTAAGCAGGCACAAACTTGCAGCAGAGAAGCCGGACTATGATGAGTTACAGGAACTCTTCCACAATAATCTGCCGATGGATCTAAAATTATTCAATGAATTTCATGCCCTTTTTGTGATGGTGGGAAAAGACTACTGCAAGCCCAAGCCCAGATGCTCCGGGTGCCCGCTAGAATCAATTCCGCACAAATCATAGTTTTTTCGCATAAATATGTCTTTATCGAGACATTAGGCTAATCCATTGATATTAATTGTTTTTTTTATTTATTGAAGCTATTATCGCATAATTATCTCATTTATTTACTGTTATTTATTATATTTTTCTTGACATTTACTGAATGATCAGATATTATTTCCATAATTAGTCAAATATTCATGAGGTTTATATATGAATGAATCAAGAAATGAACGCTTTAAACGAATAGCCGCTAAAAGAACTAACGAAGTTCTTGATAAGATCAGAATCCTCGGCAACTGCGCAAATAAAAGCTCTTACGATTACTCTAATGAAGAAATCAATAAAATCTTTTCAGAAATAGATAAGCAGTTAAAAATCACAAAAGCAAAGTTTATGTCCGGGAAGAGGGAGAGGTTTGAGCTGTGAGGTCCCTGTTTGAAAAACAAAGCATTCGCTATCTTTGTTGACATATCTGTACCCATATTGTAGACTTATTGTAGGACAAATCATAAACAACAGGGAGGCAACATAATGAAATTTGTAACTGTAAGAGACTTCAGAATAAAGCCGGGGACGGTCTGGAGCAACCTTGAAAAGAAAGAAGAAGTGGTTATTACTTCAAACGGCAAACCGATAGCGCTACTGACAGGGGTAAGT
>CAYPIT010000128.1:0-6125 GCA_964410825.1 uncultured Nitrospiraceae bacterium | reverse complement strand
ATACGCCCCCCGGAAATCTAATAAAATTTATCGATCTATTAATTACATTTCTCGATAGAACCAGCTGATAAAATATAAATGATAAAATCCCTGATGTCACGGTAATATTACCGCTACTTCACAGAACTAAATATTCGTCAAGCTTTTTAAAATTTAGACAGTAAATCGAGCAAATATTACCCTGCGTGGAATGTCGTATTTTAATAAATTACTTGAGAAATTGCAATAAATATATGTAATTTATAAGGTTTAATAGGTAAACAGGCGCATTAACTTCTTTTCTTAGGGGCTCTGCCCCAAACCCCGGTTACTTATTTGCGCAGCCAAATAAGTAACCAACAAAGGCCGCCCAGCGACTGTTTCTTAAGAATATGGACATGTGAAATTTCTTCTGGGTCCCTTCACCGATTTCAGGTGATGAACGAAGCTGGAAGGAAAATGAGTTAATTTGTGTTTGAGTCCCGATTTATCGGGAGGAGTTTAAATTAACTCCCTGGAAGTTGAGTGAAGAACCGCCAGGAAATCGGTTAGGGCCACCTTTTTTTGGTTACTTTGTTTTACCACAAAACAAAGTAACTCCGTCTGAAAGACAAAATTTTAAATTAAAAACTATATTCCCCGATCAAGTCGGGGAATGACAGACGCTTTGAGCGTTGTAAAAACCATACACATAAGTAGAAATATTAATACATAATAAGTACTTTCTGAAGTTGCGAAAAGGGGATTCCTGTCCTGATTATTTCATTTTTTCAACGAGTTACCACGAAATGTCAATATTGGCATGCAAGTTGCTTAGAAGGAATCTTACTTATAAGATTTATAAACCACTTCACAACGAAAAAAAGTGAGGGAAAACGGATTATGAAACTAAAAGAGAGAAAAGAAACGAAAGCGATCGATAAGACAAAAATACTTGTAGTAGAAGATTACTTTACCGCATCAATGGGTTTGCGTAACCTTCTGGAATTCTGGGGTTATGACATTTGCAAACTTGCAAATTCAGGAGAGGAAGCTGTTGAAAAAGCCGAGCAGGAAAGACCGGATGTGGTAGTAATGGATATGGATTTAAGCGGAGCGATGAACGGAATAGAGGCTGCGAAAGCGATAAGGTCGAGTTATGGAATACCGATTATTTTTACTACCGCTTTCTCGGATGATCAGACTATAGAGATTGCAAAGGCTGCCGAGCCTGTTGGTTATTTTGTGAAGCCTCTTGATTTCTATAAATTGAGATCATTTATTGATCAGGCAGTTAATAATAATTAAGGTCTTAAGGGCACGGGTATCGTGCCCTTTCATATAAAATACTCACCCTTCAAATCCTGTCATTCCGGCAATCCTTCAGCCGGAATCTAGTTTTTACTACCCCTTTGATTGGTTCCGTTCTTTTGGCCGCGCAAAAGAATGAACCGGGGTTTGGGGCAGAGCCCCATAATGAATAAAAAACAAGATTTGACAATTTAGTATTCAAGAAAACTGCGAAGAGGAGCACTCTTAATCATAATTCTGTTGTTGGAAGATTTTATCAGACCATCTTTCTGGAATTTACTCATTGTCCTTATACATGTCTCCACCGTTGTCCCAACCATTTCGGCTATTTCCTGGCGCGTGAGCGGAAAGTCGATTTTTATGAACTTGCCCTCCTCAACACCTACTTTTTCAGACAGCTTCAACAGAAGCGACACTATCCTTCTCTCTACCCTCTCGGTTGCGATATTTTTCAACATCTCATGGGCATCTCTGAGTTTATCGCTGAAATATTTTACGATCTCCAGCTTTAATACAGGATACTCTTCCATTATCTTCAGCAGGTTGTGACGGCTGATCTTTATAACAGAAGCTAACTCCATCGCCTCGGCAGATGCCGGATATGGTTTTTTATCAAGAACAGCTACACCGCCAAATACATCCCCGGGGGACATCATCTCCAGAATTATGTCTTTACCCATAACAGTATGCTTCAAAATCTTTACGCTTCCAGAGGCAACAAGGTAAAAATTATCCGACGAATCACCTTCAAGAAAAATAGTCTCATTATTTTTGTATTGCTTTGTATCAAAAAGACCGCTTATCGCTTCGAATTCCTCTTCCTTGAGCTTTGAAAATATATCGCTTTTTTTAAGAGTTTCTATAATCACTTTAAGCCTTCTTCTTTATCGTCTTGCATAATTTTTAATATGTCCTGTGATTTCTGCAAATCATCTGCTTTCACTAAAAGCCTCACTTCTCCTATTCTGCCGATATTGACAGGATATGGGCTGATTTTCAGATTTCTGCAGACAACTTCGATACCCTCTGATTCAATAACATCTTTTACAATCTGCGCTTCTATCTCATCATATGTACACAACAATTCAACCCAGTTGTCCATAGTTCTATGAAATAATATGATGCATTATACCATTATTATTATATATTCAATCAATGCAATGTCTGTTACTTTTCTTTCATATGGATAATCGCTTCATCTTTACATTCATCAATAACAGAACTTTCAGATGGATCCAGAGATTTAATTTCATATATCTTCACCGGCTTTTCTTTGCCCTTAACTACAACCTTGCCGACCCCCTTTATTGATACATGACCGATTCTGCTTGATTTCACCAGATCAAATATTTCATTTAGCGGCAGTTCGGTCATAAGAATATCTGTTTTAAATTTTCTTGTCAGAGATTCAACCCTGGCCCCGATATTAACCTGATCCCCTATGACAGTATAATCCATCTTCTTTCCCTCTGCTCCTATATTTCCCACAAGGACTTCGCCGGTATTCAGGCCTATCCCGATATTGAGGGGCACTTTACCCTTAGCTTCCCACTCTGTCTGCAGTTCACCCAACTTTTTAATCATATTAAGAGCACATCTGACCGCAAGCTCCGCGTGATTTTTCTGCTCCAGCGGAGCGCCCCAGAAAGCAACGATAGCGTCTCCTATGAATTTATCAAGAGTTCCCTCCCACCTGAACACAACATCAGTCATTGCCGCAAGGTATTCGTTCAGTGTTGAGACAACTTCTTCCGGCGCATGTTTTTCCGAGTAAGAAGTAAAGCCGCTTATATCAGAGAAAAGCACTGTAATTTCCCTTCTCTCCCCGCCGAGCTTTGCCATCTCAGGATTCTTTATAAGTTCATTAACCACTCTTTCTGTTACGTAGCTTGAAAACATCCTTCTTATGTCCCTCGCCTTCTTCTCCTCGATCAGATACCTGTAGCTGATTATGAATGTTCCGTTACTTAGTATCGTAAGAAGTGGATAGACAAGATTGAACCTTGTTCCGCTAAAAGTGAATAAAAGCTGGTTTGCTAATACAATGAAGATAACAATTATAAAATAATAAAAAAATGAATACAGAGCCCTTCCCTCACGCCCTATTAGCATGGCAGCAAATCCGACAAGAATAATAATTATAAGATCAAGATAAAGATCAGCTCTCCTCATAAAATTCCGTTCGAGAATATTCGCAACTACTGTAGCGTTTTTCTCAACCCCCGGCATATTTGCCGAGAACGGAGTATTTTTCAAATCATATGTTGCGATAGCAGATGTGCCGATAAATACAATTTTATCTTTAAAAAACCCAGTTCCAACTCTGCCGGAAAGCAGATCAGCAGCTGACTTGTAGGTAAATGTCCTCTCTTTCCCAAAATAGTTAATATGAAGGCGCCCGAATTCATCCGAGGGTATAAGGACACCGTCAAAATCGATCCCCTGTCCACCGAGTATTCTGATCCTGTCAAAATCAACCCTCCCGGCCAGGGCGGCTGTTTTGACCGCAAGAGAAAGAAAATATTCATCACCGTACTTTATATACATGTTCTCCCATATCAATATGCCGTTTCTGTCAGCCAGGGAATATACGTGACCGAATCGCGCTGAGTCCGCTATCGGTTCAGGCGGAATCAATACTCTGAATGCATCAATAGCACGCAGATGACTAAAATTCTCGATCTTTGTAGCAGCCTGATCAAAAAGCATATCATTTAGTTCACCGTCATAATATTTATCCTGCTCAACTTCAAAACCGAGTGCAACAACAACTCTGTCCCTGTACTTGTTCAAAACCTCTGCAAAGGACTTATCTGCATCAGGGCCTTCAGTCTCCGGATAAAAAATATCAACCGCAACAGCTTTAGGGTCGCCCTCAAAAACTCTTTCGATAAGATCTGCCTGTAGTTTTCTGCTCCACGGCCAGCGTCCGTATTCAGTAAGACTTTTTTCATCAACCGAAACAATTACGATATTATCAGGGACAGAAGGCGGGGAAATTATATTTCTGATTTTAAATCTATAGACCGTAAGGAGTGTTTCAAGAAATTCATCGATTATTGGCGGGTTGATTCTGGCAAGTCCGACAATGACAACAGTGATAAGCAGGGGAATGAAGAAAGTGGCTTTTATTCTTCCTCTAAAATTCATTTAACGCTGTATCCGGCCGGTCTATGTCAAGTATTCTGCAGCTTCATTTCAGTTTTATCACGTTTCAGGTTAATCAGCTTACTTCTGTGACTCTGTACTATTTTACCCGTGCTTCCCTGCTCCGTAATCTCAACAAGTTCCACTTTTCCGTCCTCGCGTAAAACATATTTTGCGTTTTCCTCCTGAAGTCTCGGGAAATACATGCCTGAAATATCTTCATACATGTCAACTCTGAATAATCGTTCACCTTTCCAGCCTTCTTTTTCAGAACATATGTAATGCATGTCGTTCTTTGCGTATACTGTGTAAAGTCCGTCTTCATTTTTATATCCAACAAAATACCTTCTATTCTCTTTATGATATATGTCAGCATTCATCGGATAAAGTTCGTTGTTCACCAGCTCAAAGTATCGATCCCCTTTTATAATAAATTTTTTCTCTGTGCTGCATAATGCCCACTCTGATGTAATTCTGTCAGGACTGTGAGTTAAAATGGTCCTGTCTTTATTCAACACTGTATTCCTGAGCCTGTTGTAGCTCGTATGCACTATACTGTCTCTAATAGAAACATCATGAATCACTGTCGCATCATTAAAAGCATTAAGCGCGTCTTCATATCTCTCTTTACTCCATGTCCTCTCGATATAATCATTGATATCACCAAATATAATATTTGACGATTCGAACTCTTCCTGAGTCATCTTCAACTGCTGCGGTCTTTTTTCGCTGCAAAGTTCCTTCCAGATATTCTTATCATGAAATGTATCAGAACTGAAAACCAGTGTTTCATTTTTTGTCTTAAACTTTATGCCGATATTAGGAATACCGTGCCATACAGGCGCCTTTATCGCTTCAACAGTACAACATTCTTCGTCATTATAAATGTTTCTGTCTTTTTCGTAGAAAACAGTAGAGGAGAATGAATAAAAACTTTCCGGCTCGATCCACTCTTTATAGTTCGGGTCGTTGAAGAGCATCCTTGGACGTTTTGTCTTATCGTTTATAATAATCTTTGCCCTCTCCGGACCTAAGACATTGCCATTATTATCCATTATGCAAAGCTGATAATTGCCATTTCCCTTATCCTGCGAAGTTATTTTATATTTTGCGCGGGGACCGAGCATCTGATATTCAATATAGTGATCACACGGGACATCTATAATTCTCTTCGAGTCAACAGACAAACTCCTGTCCAGGGCAGGCTCCGCCATTCTGCTCAGTTCCCTGTTTACCTCCTCAGACGCGAAAAGAGGAACTTTACCGGTAATATCAGGAGCATACTGGTAAAAAATAGCCATGTCAGTAAACCATCTCTTGTGGTCATCATGACAGTGCGTAATAATAAGTCCCTTAATCGTCTTGAGTCCAAATCCTCCGATCTGCTCAAACAGGGTTGCACCGCAATCGAGAAGATAGTTCGAATTTCCTATGGTAACAAGATACGCAATGCTCTTTCCTACCCTTGAAAAAGGTCCTGAATCGCCGAGTACGCGGATTTTTATACCGTCTGACATATTATTATTTTATCTCTCCTTTGCTTATATTAGCCTGCATTATTCATAAATATTTTAAAGCAAAACAGGTATCCCAAAAAAACTTTTTGAATGCGGCAACTTTTATAATTTTAGCACACAATCCGATTACTTGGATAGTTTTACGGCGTTTTCATGCTATCAAATGCCCCGGAATACAGGAAAAAACATGGC
>CAYPIT010000127.1:0-6169 GCA_964410825.1 uncultured Nitrospiraceae bacterium | reverse complement strand
CTTGGTTTGCTTGTTACAACAGACAAATATCTTGATCATATATTAGGTATAACCAAATCGGCCCTGACAAAGGGACATGAAGTAACGATCTTTAATATGGATGCGGGCACAAAACTGCTCGGCAATTCTTCTTTTCACGACTTATGTAAAACAGAAGGAGTTACAATGAGTTTTTGTGACCACAGCGCCAAAAAGGCAGAAATTTCGAGCGATGGAATTCCGAGTGAAATAGTTTGTGGCAGTCAGTTCGACAATGCCAATATGAATCACGAATCTGATAGGGTAATTGTTCTTTGATTTATCGGGCCGTTTGAGAGGGTCGAAAATATTTCATCTCATACAAATCACACACCTTTAAGGGGACAATACTATTTTTTTACAGCATAAATAAAAAAAAGTAATCACTTGATTATTTTTTTTTATTGGACTATAGATGTCATGTATATTATGATGGATTCTCGATCAAGCAGTAAGATTATTACTATCCAGAAGTCTTGAAAGTAATCCTAAAAACTAAAATTACAATAAGGAGGTTTATGAACCTGTGGAAAATATAGAGAAAAGGAATCAACTGTGGGCCTTTATAGTCACGGGCGCTCTTATCCTGGTCAGTTTGTTTTATTACAGGGCAAACGCTTACTATATCTACCTTGTTCTTTACATCTGGTTTGGAGTTGCCTATGGTATGATGCTGCAGTATGGAAGATTTTGTATGGCCTCAGCCTCGCGAGACCTCTTTGCTGCCGGTGTTCCCCGAATGGCTGTTGGTGTTCTTATAGGTCTTATCTTTTTCAGTTTAGTCGGGGTTTTTCTGTCCGCAACAAATATGAGCACCTTTCATGCAGGCCCATTAGGCGGGCATGAGTTAATCGGTGGCATTATATTTGGAGTTGGGATGGTACTTGCAGGAGGATGCGCCTCTGGATCTCTTTATAAGATTGGTGAAGGAAACGGCACATCGGTGCTTGCGATATTGGGAATTTCCTTTGGACAAGCTATCTTTGTTGACATAGGAGGTATTTTCAATAAGCTTTTGCCCCAGTCATGGGTCGATGTTGCCAGGGCCACAGTATGGATTCCAAGGGATAAGATGACGTCCTGGTTTGACCACTATCTTGCCGGGTATGTTTTAAAGAAACCTCAGGTTCTTCTGTCAGAGACAGATCCGTTTGCAGCAATAGATGGAACAATGAAGTATTTTATTGCTAATTCACTAATCAATACCATTTTGCCCACGATTCTGGTGTTAATCACAATTTACTATTTTTATATGAAAAAGGGCTTTATTAAAAAAAGAAAGAAAAAATTGAAGAAGGACCTGGTCGGTCTGAGTGATCATATAGCCGGAATCTGGAACATGATTACTGCTTCCAAAAGAACGACCCTTATGGGCATCCTGATCGGAATTACGGCAGGTTTGCATATCCTCGCTATGAGCGGCATGCAGCACAAATTCGGAATTAATAATTTTGGACAGCTTTTAACAAGAATGGGGCATACCACTGATGTGTCCACAACGGGCAGGGTATTTGACCCGGGTTACTGGTATATAACAACACAGGAAGCTCAGCTTGCCGGATGGATAATGGACAAGGTAGGCTGGAACGTTAGAGATAATGTTTTCTTTGGTGTTATGAATGGTCTTCCTGAGTTGTGGCGCAATCCTGCCCTCTGGATGTCACTCGGCATAATCTTTGGAGCAATGATCATGTCTTTGTTACAGAAAGAGTTCAAGTTTAAACTGCCAAAAGGGGAACTTATAGTCTGGGGACTCGGTGGTGGTTTGCTCATGGGAGTAGGCGCCAGAGTTGCTCTCGGGTGCAATATAGGTGCTTTTTTTATAAGAGTTGCTGGCGGTGACCCGGGAGGCTGGCTCTTTGGAACAGGCATGGTGCTTGGCGGTTATGTTGGTGTTAAATTCTTTAACTGGTGGACGGAAAGAAAAATGGCTCAGGAAATGGAAGCTTTTTAGTTAAATAATTTATAATCAGAAAAAGGAGGAAGTCTATTATGGCAATGAAATTTGAAAAAGTATCAGACGGAAAGTATATGCTTGATGTATGCGGTTATGTATGCCCGCATCCTCAGATATACACCAAAAAATCACTTGAGAAAATCGGGGAAGGCGATGTTATTGAAGTAGTTTTCGATAATCCTTCATCCGGTGAAACTATTATCCAGATGTGCGATCAGGCTGGACATGATATACTTGAACAGAAAGAAGAAGGCGGCAAAATAATTTACGTTATAGAAAAAGGTTAACAGCTAAACAAAGCAAGAACCCTTATATCATGTTTGGAGGATCTTTTTAATGAAAAACAGTTTATGGATCATAATAATAATTATAGTTGCGATCCTTGCTTTTCTGTTAGGTTACAGCCTGGCCCCACGTACAGATGTAGCAGGCGGTGGTCATGGCTCAGTAGGTGGCTACGGTCAAGCAGGCGGCTACGGCGAATCTTCAGGCGGTTATGGCGGTGGGCATGGAGCACCTTCAGGCGGTTATGGCAGTGGAGGTGGATATGGGTCACCTTCCGGCGGCTACGGTAGTGGAGGCGGGTCACCTTCCGGCGGCTACGGACAATAATAAACACAACCGCTTTAATTAAAAAAAGGTAGGTTTAAAATGAAAAAAGTTTTAATTGCAGTGGACGATACAAAAGGGACAAAAAATGCTTTTTCGGTCTGCAGCAATTTATGTTCGTGCCTGAATCCTGAATCTGTTTCATTACTTTATGTCGAGAAATTTGAAGGAAGGTCTCTGATTGATGAAATGCTTGGAGACGCAGAACTGTCAACATTGAAAGATGTACTGACAGGCACAGCATACAAGAATGCTTTAGATAAAAAAGCTGAAAAAGTTCTTAACCACTATAAGAATGTTTTAGAAGAAAGCGGCTCTGCCAATGTAGACACTTTAACCAGGGAAGGGCATCCTGCTGACGAGATACTTAAAGCAGCAGAAGAAATTGGTGCAGATATGATTATACTGGGTTCAAGAGGCAAAAGAGTATCCCATACATTTATGGGGAGTGTCAGCAGGGAAGTTGTAAACAGGTCCGAGATTCCTGTATTCGTTGCAAAAACCAAATAACAATCTGTTATTTAATACAATAATTTTCCCAAAAGGACTGCTATATTAGCAGTCCTTCTTTTTATTCACTGCCGTAAACTTTACACTGGCTACCTTGCCTTCCACAAGTAGCCGGTCTTCCTCGTTAGGGGGCGGAGTAAATTCTTCTCCAGGGCAACTGGCCATTGCATGCAGTTCCTCTGGTGTCAGGATATGGCGAGCAATAATCTGGATTTCGTCAAAACCAGCTTTCCTCACCATCTGCATGTAGTCCTCTTCAGGAATGGCACCGCCCAAACACCCGGCCCACGTTGACTGGAATCGCTCTTGCAGTTGTGAATCAATATATTCGGTGAAAACAATATCAGATATAGCAAGCCGCCCACCAGATCGCAGGATACGAAAAGCTTCTTCATATATTGCCTCTTTGTCAGGGCAAAGATTAATGACGCAGTTGGATGTCACGACATCTGTGAAATTACCTGGAAGTTCCGAATTCCCCATGTCCGCAACGCGAAGTTCAATGTCTCTGTCCTTCAATCCGGCCTCAGCCACGGCCTGCTTTGCCCGATCAATCATTTGCGGGGCAAAATCCAGCCCAATTACTTTTCCTTTTTCCCCAACCCTGTGAGCAGCCAATATAACGTCAATTCCAGCACCGCAACCAAAATCCACAACAACCTCACCGGGTTGAAGGTTTGCAAAGCCAGTAGGGTTACCACAACCGCGGGAGATGTTTAGAGCAATCTCTGGCACTAAAGAAAGGTCTGCCTGCTCATAAAGTCCCTGTTCAACCGCATAGCCCGAACCGGGCTTTACCTTGCTCGGTCAACAGGCCTCTTTTTTCCCGCCTAATTCGGCGAATTTGCCATAACGGGTCTTAACAGTTTGTTTGATTTCATTAGTTATCATTTTGATTTTTCCTTATTCATCAGCAACTATATTAATTGTACCAAATAATTGTAATAAGTCGAACAGTATTTGAGTATTTGGGGTCAGACTTGATTATTGACTTCTTTATTAATATCAATTTTCAAGTCTGACCCCATTTCCCTCAAGATGAAAAGTATTGGAAAGTTTGAATGAAAAGTTGCTAAAATTGATGCATAACTTATCCAAAGCAAAGGTGCTATCCTGTCAATGAAATGTGCTATTGTAATACCCTCCTGGGTCCCGGAGGAGATATTTTCCTCAAAAACAGCAGGCTCACAGATTAATTACTGGCAACCGCTCGGGACTCTTTATGTCGCATCCTCAATTTTAGAAGCCGGGCATGATGTCAAGTTTCTTAATGGAGCTTTCATGCCTAATTCTGAAATCATAAACGAGCTGGTTTCGTATAAACCTGATGTAACGGGTCTTTACTCAACCACTTTTGGATGGAAAAAAGCTGTTCTCACTGCTTCTGAAATCAGGAACAGATTAAATGATATATTTATTGCCGTAGGTGGACCGTACCCTGTAGCGATGCAGGAAAAATGTCTTGAAAACTGCGGAGAGATTGATGCTGTTGTGACCGGAGAAGGAGAACTTACTATGGTTGAACTGTTAAATGCATTAGCAGAAGGGAAAAGTCTGGAAGGCATCAAAGGCATAGTATTTAGAGAAAATAATAAAATAATAAAAAACAGTCCACGACCTCTTATTAAGGATCTGGACTCCATTCCTTTTCCTGCACGCGAACTTTTGGGTAGTGCAATTGATTATATCCCCCCTCCAGCAACGTATAAGAGAAAACCTGTTGCCGTAATCATGACAGCACGCGGATGCAACAGGCGATGCATCTTCTGTTTCCAGATTGATAAATACAGAACAGACGGAATACGCTACCGGAGTGTTAAGAATGTAATGGATGAGATAGAATTGTGCCTTAAGCAGGGATATAAAGAAATAAAATTTATCGATGATACTCTCGCAGCAGATTATGGCAGGGCGATCGAAATTGCGACAGAGATAAAAAGACGTAAACTTGATTTCACATGGTTTGCGTCTGCATGCGTTCATCAGGTCGACAGGCCTTTGCTTCAGGCGTTCAGGGAGGCAGGATGCTGGGCAATTCTGTTGGGCGCTGAAAGCGGCGTACAGAAAAACCTGAACTCTATCAGAAAAGGAATAACACTGAATCAAACCCGCAAAGCAGTAAAAGCCGCAAAAGAGGTGGGTCTTACAGTACATACACCATTCATCTTTGGTATTCCCGGAGAAACATTTGAGGACGGGTTAAGGACTATAGAATTCGCCTGCGATCTTGATCCTGACATTGCCAGTTTTCACGCTCTCACCCCGTTTCCAGGAACAGAGCTATATGATAATATAGGCAAGTATGGAACAGTTTCAGGCGATCTGACAGATTTCACCTATCAGGGTGCAGCTTTTATTCCTCATACCATGACGCGGAAAAATATTGCAGAGTTAAGACAGATGGCTTATAAACGATTCTACTCGAGGCCCGGCTATGTACTGAAAAAAATACTGTCAATGAAGAGTTTAAATGATCTAAAGGCTGCGGCAAAAGGCGCCAGAAGTATGTTCTGGCTCTGGTCAAAGAGTGATGTATTCCAGCGCAATAGACATATAAATCAAAACAGCAAAACGAATTAGGTTGCTTCAACTTAGTCGAGGCATAATTAATATGATATAAATCATATGATGTTCTACCCCAATTTCTTACTCTTTTAAGTAGGGAGGTAAATAATGCCAATATTTGAGTATGGAGGATTAGAAATCAATATAGATGATGATGGATTCCTTGAAAATTATGAAGAGTGGAACGAAAAGGTAGCCTGTGCATTAGCCGAAAAAGAAGGGGTAGATGAGTTAACAGAGGACAGAACAGATATACTGAAATTTATTAGGTCTCACTATGAGAAGTATAAAATTTTTCCACTTCTTCGTGCTGTTTGCAAAAATGTCCACCAGCCCAAGAATTGTTTAAACGAGAAATTCCTCGATCCTGTACAAGCATGGAAAATTGCAGGACTTCCAAATCCTGGTGCAGAAGTTATTATGTTTAAATCATGGGAGCCTCTGGGATTTTGAAATATTGCAATATTAGACGAAAACAAAATAATTGACTTCTGTAAGAAATCTGTAACT
>CAYPIT010000126.1:2600-6181 GCA_964410825.1 uncultured Nitrospiraceae bacterium | reverse complement strand
ATTTTCTAAAAGAATGGAATTTTGGAATACGCCTCCTGACAGTACAACATCTAATATTCCGGTATCCTCTCTGATCCTTTCTGCAACAGAAATAATAATATCAACAATAGTGTTGTGAAACTTCCGGGCAATAACATCAACAGGTATCTTGTTTTTTAAGTCATTCACAATACCTTTGATGAGAGGTGTCTGGTCAATTATGCTGTCTTTAATAACAAATCGATATGAGTCTGAACTGTCAGATTTCAGGGCCATTTGCTCCAGGGCAATCGCGGCCTGGGCATGATAGGAGATTTTATGTTTTAAACCAATTAAAGATGCTGTGCCATCAAATAATCTTCCCATGCTTGATGTCAGCGGAGAATTGACATTCTTTTTTATCATCTCTATAAAAAAAGATTTTTCTTTCTTATTGAGTGGACTGAAAGTAAGGTCTGCAGCTTTATCCCCAAACGCCTCATATAACAATGACAGAGCTGTTCTGCAAGGTTCAGTTACAGATTTATCTCCGCCCGGCAGTCTGAAGGGTTTCAGATGAAATGCCCTCGAGAAGGCCCTGTAAGACGCGATGAATACTTCAGACCCCCATATGGTCTTATCCATTCCGTGACCTGTACCGTCAAAGGCAAATCCGATTACCCTGGAATCTTCAGGCATCTCGTTCTCTATCATGCATGATAATATGTGAGCAAAATGGTGCTGGACCTTTACCAGACTGTCCCTGAAATGGTTTTCTCCATATTTTGTGCTGTAATATCCGGGATGAGTGTCAGATACAACAATCTCCGGATTAATATCCAGCAGCTTGAGTAAATCATCAACGGATTCTTCAAAAAATTCGATCGCAAGGGGTGTATCAAGGTCTCCGATATGCTGGGAAAGATATATCCTGTTTTCAACACCAACCGCTATCGTATTGTTCATGTACGGGCCGAGTGACAGGACAGGTTTCTTAAAATGAAAAGGCACGATAACCGGAAGAGGTGCATATCCCCTTGAGCGCCTGACCGGCATCTGTCTTTCAGCCATAATTCTTACGACCGAATCATCGCACCTTCTGACGATGTCCCTTGTATGTGTGAGGAAATAGTCAGCTATCTCAGCAAGGCGGGTGAATGCATCTGACTCCTCTTTTGCGATCGGCTCGTCCGATATATTGGCGCTGGTTGCAACAACAGGGGTCTTTAATTTTGTAAGGATTAAATAATGAAGGGGGGTATATGGCAGAAAAACACCTACAGTGCGGTTGTCTGGTGAAACTGACTTTGCCAGTGTCCCTCCGTCCCCTTTATTTACTATAACAATCGGTTTTTCTATCGAGTTTATGGCTCGCTCCTCAAGCATACTCAAACGGGTTTCAGCTTTTATAGAATCCAGGTCAGGAAACATGACAGCTACCGGCTTTTCTTCCCTGTGCTTCTTTTGCCTTAGCCTCTGCACAGCCTCTTCATTTGTCGCGTCACAGACGAGATGGTATCCGCCTATTCCCTTTATCGCGATAATGTAACCTTTGCGAATAAGGTTAGTGGCTTTTTCGATAGCATCGCCTTTTTCACATAATATCTGACCATCGCAGTCATGTAGACTGACCCATGGCCCGCATTCATCGCATGCATCCGGCTGGGCATGAAATCTCCTGTCTGAAGGAAGGTTATATTCTGTTTCACATTCAGTACACATAGGGTAGTCCTTCATGGATGTATTTTTTCGGTCATACGGCAATGTATGAATAATAGTGTATCTCGGGCCGCAGTTTGTGCAGTTGGTGAATGGGTAAATGAACCTTCTGTTTTTTGGGTCTGTTACTTCATTAATACAGTCATCGCAAACAGCTATATCTGGAAGGATAGAAACCTTCTTATCTCCTTCCACCTGGCTTTCGATGATAGTAAACTCATTAAAACCTGTTTCTTTAAGATACAAGTGCTGGAGACTGTAGATTCTTGAAATCCCCGGTTTTTCTTTGTCTAACCTGACAAGAAACTTATTTAAACTATCTTTCTCTCCTTCAGCCTCTATCAAAACTCCGCTGGTGTTGTTTAATATATATCCGCTCAATCCAAGGTCGTTTGCCAGCCTGAAAACAAATGGCCTGAAGCCGACACCCTGAACGAGCCCGGTAACACTAATTTTAATTCTCATTTTTATATGGTCGGAAAGGTCACGAATGTCCCCTGTGTCGTTTAATCATATCGATCGCTTCATTGAGATTCAGGGTAAGCTCTTTTGCTTTTGCCTGAAGTTCTTCGCTGAGGTGGCTCACTTTGTCGGGATGTGATTTTGTCATCTTCTCTTTGTATGCCCTGGTTATTTCATCCCATGAAGATTTTGAACTGACTCCGAGTAATTCGTAAGCCTTGTCTAAAGTAACGGAGCCGCGGGTTTCATTAAACCCGGTTTTGTTATCCTGAGATTGATTCCGGGAATGAGAATAATACTGCCGGTACTGTTTTTTCCGCTTTGAATTCTTATGAAGCATATACAACATAACTCCGGCCGCAATCAGATCATCCAGAATAAACGGATGAGCATCAATTGGGCTAATAATATATATGGCCAACAATATCAGCCAGATGTAATTTGTAATGTTGCTCATTTCCTCAAGCCTGTTGGGTCTTGTACCAGATATTGCATGCACCTTCGATTGATACCATACAAGGGCCTTTTGGCTCTTTTGGAGAACATGCCTTCTTAAACAACTTGCAATCAGCAGGGTAGGACTTTCCAAGCACTACTTTGCCACAGATACAGCCAGGTATCTTTGATTCTTTCACTTCTTTCAGTTCAAATACAGTCCGGGCGTTTCTGTCTGAATATTCATCTCTTAATTCGAGTCCGGAAGCAGGGACCTGTCCTATTCCCCTCCAGTTGACATCAGCGACTTCAAAAAATTTATCCATAATGCCCTGGGCCTGTATATTGCCCTGAGGTTTGACAACTGCTCCGTAAACATTACCTGTTCTTATCTTGCCGCTCTTGAGCTGTTTCAGGATTTCCAGAATCCCAAGTAATAAATTGTCTGCTTTAAATCCTGCTACAACGGTTGGAATACCATATTTTTCAGAAAATACATTCCATGCATTTGAACCCACAATTGCCGAGACATGTCCGGGCGCAACAAAGCCATCAATTCCTATTTCCTGATCTTTGACCAGTATTTCCATTATCGTTGGTGTCAGTCTGTGGGAACTGAGGATATAGAGGTTGTCCGGCATCCCCATTTCAAGTATGGCCGCAGTAGGAGCTGTCGTTGTCTCAAAGCCGATAGAGAAGAAAACGGTTTTCTTGCCTGAATTTAATTTTGCGATATTTATTGCCTCAAGTGGTGATGTAATCATTTTGAAGTTCCCCCCCTCCGTCCTAATAGAGCCGATTCTCGAAGGGACTCTCAGCATATCGCCGTATGTTACAAGAATAACATCATCTTTATTGGAAAGTTCTATGGCATTGATAATATCACTCTCTGGACATACACAGACCGGGCATCCTGGACCTGGTATAATTTCCAGGTTTTTGGGCATTACGCGTCTCATACCTGAAAATGCGACAGTATGTTCGTGAGAGCCGCAGACGTTCATGAT
>CAYPIT010000126.1:0-2500 GCA_964410825.1 uncultured Nitrospiraceae bacterium | reverse complement strand
GGCAGCATCTCTTCTTCCAGCATGTCTAAAGGACGCTCACCGCCTATTCTGGTTTTCAATCTTACTCCAGTATATTTTGAAGTTATGTTCCCGATTATTTCGGCATTTTCTCCAAAGGGATGTTTTTTCAGGATCGCAAGAGCTTTATTGGCACTTTCGTATGATGTAATGATGACAGCCTTGCCCTCGTTTGCGAGGTATAGCGGATCATATCCGAGCATGTCCGATATAAAGCGTACATCATCTCTAACAGGCACCCTGTCTTCAAATACCTGGATACCGAGGCCTGTGGTGTTTGATAATTCGGCAAGGACAGTCGCGACTCCGCCTCTTGTCGGGTCTCTCATCCATTTGACGCCATCCATTTCAAAAAGGGGCATGAGGAGTTCGTTCAATGATGCGCAATCACTTTCGACTTGAGCATCGATATCAAATTCATTTCTTGCGATCGCGATAGCGGTCCCGTGGTCGCCAACCGTGCCTGATAAAATTACTGCATCGCCTGAAGAAACATTATTCAGGGCCATATGCTTTTTGATTGTTCCTATGCCGGTTGTATTGATATATATGCCATCACATTTGCCCTTTTCAACAACTTTAGTGTCACCAGTAACCACCTGAATTCCCGCATTACTGGCTGATCTGCTTAAACTCTCCACTATCTCACTCAGGCTATTCAGAGAAAAACCTTCCTCAATTATGAATCCTGTAGAAACATAAGCTGGTACAGCACCGCTTACGACAAGGTCATTCACAGTTCCGCAAATAGACAGTTTGCCGATGTCGCCTCCAGGAAAAAACAGGGGGGTTACAACATATGAGTCGGTCGTAACAGCTATTTTTAAATTATTTATTTTCAGGGTTGCTGCATCCTCAAGCGCGTTCAGTTCTTTGCTGGACAGATATTTCAGGAATGTCTGCTCTATTAGGTCTCTTGTAAGTTTGCCACCGCTGCCATGACCGATTTCGATTTTTTCCATTATTTCTCTTTCAGAGAGAGTTACTTTCTTTGACCAGCAAAGAAAGTAACCAAAGAAACTGGCCCTCGGAGATTTATGACGGTTCTCCAAAGGGACCCATTAAAGCATCCATTATATTTTCAAGTATGATCAACGTTGATATCTGTTATTGATCTCATTCTTTAAAAACTCGATCCACTTATCCATCCCTTCTCCGCTCGTTGCTGATAATACAAGCACTTTAAGGTCAGGATTTAGCGCCAGTGCGTCTTTTTTAACCCGCCCGATATCAAAATCAAAATAAGGAGTCAGGTCTGATTTTGAGATAATTAAAACCTGTGAAGTCCTTATCGCCTTTGGATATTTTAAAGGTTTATCATGACCTTCAGGCACTGATAAAAGAACAACTCTACAATGCTCGCCAAGATCAAAGAAAGAAGGGCAGACCAGGTTTCCTACATTCTCGATAAAAAGTAAGTCAAGTTTTTTCCCGTTTAATTCATGTTCCAGGGTATGAAATCCCTTGTGAACGAGAGAAGCCTCCAGGTGACATGCTCCACCTGTTGTGAGTTGGGCAGCCGGGACTCCTTTTGCCCTTATTCTTTGAGCATCGATGTCAGTTTCGATATCACCTTCAAGCACGCCTATCGCCAGATCATTCATAAGCATCTCGATCGTTTTCTCGAGCAGAGTTGTTTTGCCGGAACCCGGAGAACTGATGAGGTTTATCGCAAAAATCCCCTTCTGTTTAAAATGTTTCTTGTTATTAATTGCGGCTTCTTCATTAGCCCTTAATAAACTCTGATTTACGTCGATGATTTTGGTTTCTTTATCGTTGCGGTTATTAACGCATCCACATGAATCACACATAGAAATCTCCTTACACTTCTATCTCCACATTCTCGATATGCTGTTCTTCTCCTGAAACGATTGTCAGGTTATAGGATTTGCAGTTTTCACAGGAAGGGAAATACATATCATCAGTTTCAAAAGATGAAGTGCAATCATTGCATCTATAAATTAGAGCGATTTCATCAATCGTAATTTCAGCAGAAGAGATGAACGGATAATCAAGTTTTACAGCATCAAATGCGAATTTCAATGAGTCCGTGACTATGCCGGACAGCTTGCCGATTTTTAATTTTATGGTTAATATTTTTTTTGCGTTATTTTTTTGGGCTATTTTCTGTAGTTCATCAACCATTCCCAGCGCTACAGACACTTCATGCACCTTCTTCCTCCTCATCCATTACCCTGAGGATTTCATCCAGTGATTCCCAGATCTCATCCGCGTATTCTTTATTTATTTTTTCTATTGCAAATCCGACATGTACGATCACATGGTCACCGACCGTGAGGGCATTTTCTGGCAGGAGCTGCAAGCCTATATCCCTTTTAACTCCTTTTGCTTCAGCTGTTCCTGAGGGATATTTTATATCAATAAGTTGCATTGGTACGCCGACACACATAAATTACCTCCAACTATTAGCTGTTTAGTAAGTACATATAATAGCCGAATATTGAAAATAATCTCCATTAAG
>CAYPIT010000125.1:0-6263 GCA_964410825.1 uncultured Nitrospiraceae bacterium | reverse complement strand
GTATCTCTTCCAAAACGGACTATATCCGAATCATTTGCTGCAATGATTGCCCCTCTGTTGTCTATCTGAGTTCTTAAAATCAGGAGGCTGCGGTTGAAAATGTCAGTGACTGATTCTGGCAGGTCTTCAAAGGACCTGGATTCTTTCGTAATCCACGCCCCCCAGTAATCCGATGTGCGCTTGATCAACTCATCCGGCGTCTTCTCTATCACATCCAGGTTAAATTGAGCCACTTCATTGTAATGCGTGCCTGCCGCAATCCAGTAATAAGCTGCAGATTTCCCCTTGGGAAGCACGTGCATCCATATTCCAATAGCAGAGTCGGCGGAGCCCCATGAAATCTGGTTCCCGCTGAGTTTTCCATTCTCGGCGTCTTTCCATATTCCTTCTCTTCCCGGCACCTCCTTGTCTCCGCATGCGTAGTATTTAACACCATATTGTCCGTTCTCACAACAGTTAATGAGAAAATATCGGTTGGCCTTATAGTGGACTATGGAACTGGTCCGGGGATCAAAATAAGCCGTGTCTCCGATATCATTGCTATAAAGATGAAAGTCGTGGCTGAAAAAAAGCCTTACCTGACGTTCATTCCCTTGCAGATTTATTACCTCAACCTTTTTAATATATACGTTTAAGTCCACATCAACCATGTCATGGCAGCGTAGTTCCAGACCCAGAAACTCGTTTTTCAGAAAAACATCAGTAACGAGGCTGTCATCGTGATATCTCAGATTCTTTTTCCATTCCGGACCCATCCAGGAAAATCGTCCATCCACCCACACACCGAACCGGAAAGGATCTCCTTTTGAATGGTTCTCCTGTCCTATAAAAGGGAAGTACACATCCCTGATCTGATAATCAGAGTCAAAATTAAAAAGAAGATTTCCGTTGCTTACCGGGATGTCTTTGGGCATGGGTTTTTATGTGGCTATTGGGCCATGATGAAGAGGTCCAGAAAAATAACCGGCGGACAGCCTGCTGCTGCGGTCTGATGTTTTATGGCTGCCGATTATCCGATCATATAATTCTGAATAGTTAAAGGCCATACTTGTTATGGAGAAATGATTATGCACATGTTCCCGGCATTCGCGGGGATTAATACTATCAATCCTGCCAACTGCTTCAATCATGGCATCCATGGAATTTACCACAAAACCGGTTTTTCCGTCCACTACTATTTCAGGAACAGCGCCTCTATTTAATGTGACGACCGGTGTGCCGCATGCCATCGACTCGACCAGGACAAGTCCGAACGGCTCTCCCCATTGGACAGGAAATAAGGTGGCCCGCGCATGCCGGTACCATTGTTTTTTATGTTCGCTGTTAATCTCTCCAATGTAGATAATCTGTTTGTCGCAGTTCAATAACGGTTTTATTACCCTGTCATAATAGTCATGATCAACGGGTTTCTTTCCGACATCAACAAACAGGTCGATAGAGTTCTTCAATCCTTCGAAAAACTCCCTGTCAGCAGGTTTGTTCTGGACACAGCCGGCAATGATAAGCTTGGAATCTGTTTTTTCCGCAATTTCTATGGCCTTGTCCTGTCCCTTGTCAGGGGTTACCCTGCCGATAGTGAATAAATAGCTTCCTTTATCCGGCTCCTCCTTTACAGGGAATTCTTCAACGTCAATCCCGTGGTAAACAACATTCTCTGCGTTCAGCAGGTCATTATACTGCCTTTTTTGATATTTGCTTATCGGAGCACAATATACCAGGGGAGATGACAGAAGAGGATTACACCAGCGCTGGTAAGCCCCTCCCAAGGAGCTGTCTTTTGCAGATACGTGAAGGGTCATAATAATCGGTACATGCATTCTGCATACACTGTCATACATGAATTCAACCGCCTTTGCATCATGAGTATGTATGATGTCAATGTCGCCCATGCTTGCTCTGTACAATGCATTTGAAAGGTGCATATTCATGGTCTTACGCCATTCAGGGGTCTTATCGCTCCAATAATCACCAATGCTCTTATCAACAGTCACATGATGTTCCCCGAAGACTCTGGAATCACCTGAACAGGCAACTATCGACCTGTGACCTAAAGAATAGAGGCCTTTATCTATATTATAGATGACCGTTTCTATGGGACCATAACCAAGGTCAGGACTGATTGGCTGGTTAAGCGTTGCCACATGCAGCACTGTCAGTTTTTCATGTTTTAAATTTATCGTCATTATGTATTTTCCGATATCTGACCGGGAATTAACGATCAGATTTTCCCTAATATGTTTTTTAATGAAACAAAAAAAGCCTCACGGCTTTAAAGGCCGAGAGGCTTTTCCAACTTTTAAAGTCATTAATACATTAACACAAGTTAGACTAATATAGATACCAAAAGAATGCAGAATTAACAAACTGTTCTTTTTTATCTTTCTAATCGACAAATTACAAATTCTAACTTTTGCATTTCTGCAATTTTGGGCAGGGAAATCCCACCCCTGCTATTGCTCTTTTGCACTGTGGGACTGACTCCCCTTGCTATTTACTCAAAAGAAGCCCACAATAGATCACCATGAAAATGAAAAAACCACATATGAATAATATAAAAATATATTGCGATGATTTAGAAAAATTGATTGATAAAAACGGGTGTTATGATGCAAAAGGTTCAACGATTTGCCAAGCCTGTTTAGTGAAACCGGCTCCTAAAAAAGTTAATAAGATTAATAAAGACAAAAAAACAGGTTAACAGGTAGCAGGATAGCAGATATATGTTATTATATTGTGTGATCTGATTTCTGGTTACACCTTAGACACCATGCTTCAATATATCCGACTCTGAGCAACTATTATTCATATTATTATCCTTCATTAAGAAAGATAATAAATGAAAAAGTCAGTGATCCAGAAATTACGTATACCTCTTACAAATATTTTTGTAGTTTTGTTATTGATCTTTATTGCAACTTCAGATAGACCATGGGAAGTCAAGCATCCACTTTTTACCTCTTTTTTATTTTTCATGGGGCTTTTTTTTGTTGGTATAGGCTCATTGGGTAGACTGTGGTGTTCTTTGTATATTGCAGGATGGAAAACAAAGGTATTAATAACAAAAGGTCCCTATTCCATGTGTCGAAATCCTCTCTATTTTTTCAGTTTTATTGGTGCAATTGGTGTAGGATTTGCTACTGAAACAATATTAATCCCATTTTTTGTGGTGATTTTATTTGCTGCCTATTATCCTTATGTCATTAGAAAAGAAGAAAATAAATTATTGGCAAGACATGGGCAACAATTTAAGAGTTACTCGGAGTCAGTTCCAAGATTTTTCCCGAGATTGTCCAATTTTACTGAACCACAAGAATATATAGTAAACCCTATTATTTTCAAAACTCATATTTTCAGTGCATTGTGGTTTATTTGGATGATTGGAATTCTTGAGATTTTAGAGAAACTGCATGAATTGGGCATGATTCCTGTAATGTTTATGATTTATTGATTTCCGATATAAATCAGCGGGCGATAGCTCCGTGTCTTCTATCGTTCATCCATAAAACCTGGATTAAAGGCTCTACACAATCTGTCCGAATATAACTCAAGTGCGTTTTGTTGTTGAAATAAGTGAAGTTATATGGACAGGGATAATGAAAAATAATTTGCTCGGACGCGGATTAAGTTTAATTGCAGTGAGCTGCCTCTTATATATTCTTTTATTAACACTTCAACCTCTGGAGGTTCATGCATACGAACTGGTCTATACGATACAGGTCAGCAGCTTAAAAGATATAGAGAGGGCCAGGAAAGAATATGATTTTTTAATAGACAAACTGAATCAGGAAGAGCTCAATTATCTCAGGGTAGAAAAAATCAGTCAATACTATTCTGTGCGTATCGGGAAGTTTGCCGATCACAAGGATGCGGAAAAAATTCATCAAAGTGTACAACGTTATTATCCCTCTGCCCTTATAATGAAGGCCTATATAAAGGACGAAAGGATTATGAAACTGTATCCCCGGACATCAGCAGAAAATGAGAATAATATATGGTCCGGACGTTCATCAATCCGCAAACCTGAGATAAATGAAGCAATCTCTTCTGATGACAAAAAGAAAACAGAAGACCCTGACGCCGGCAATCAAAAAAAGGGGGATATGTACTTTAAGGACGGACGTTTGATTTCAGCCGCAGAAGTATATCGGAATGCAATTAAGGAGGATCCGGACAATCTGGTTTTAGTTATTAAATTAGCCAATACGCTTAAAGAGCTTAGATTGTTGGATCAAGCAATTATTCAGATGAAAAAAGCGGCAGATGCATCATCCGATAATAATACAACTTTACGGGTAGAGCTCGGAAAACTCTATTTAACTGCAGGCAGACCAGGCAAGGCGAAAGAGCAATTCCTGGCTGCTGTTAAGATAAACCCCGGATCAGCGGACATTCACTATTACTTGGGAGTGGTCTACATGAGAGAAGCGGACTATGACACGGCATGGTTTGCCGCGAAGACAGCACAGAGCCTTGGATACGAAAGTCAGGATCTCATGAATATACTGTCGATCCTGTCAGAGGAACCGCGCCACAACCCGGGGCAAGGGAGTGGAGAGGACATGTATATAAGACACATTCTTGTGCATACTCATGAGGAGGCTGAAGCTGTTCTGCGTCAACACTCGGAACAGGACCTCTTTAATAGAATTTCCGATCATGAATTAACAGAGCAACATACTGTTGCTAAAGTTTTTATCGGACAAATTGATTCTTCAAATGTTCATCCAAAAATTGCCCGGGCTTTGCGTAATCTGGAAGTGTTTGCAGGTCCGGTTATTGTTGAAACAGATTCCGGCTTTAACATTGTTCAACGGATTATGCCTTTATCTCCTTATTTTAAGCAATAGATCTCATTGCACCATAATTGCAATCGCACAAAGCCATAAAACTATTGCTGCAATAATACTTATTAATACAGCAGCGCTACCCAAATCTTTTGCCCGTTTAGCAAGAATGTGATATTCAAAGGATGTCATATCCACAATCGATTCAATAGCAGAATTCAGTAATTCAACCAAAAGAACTATTGTATTAGCAAAAAAAAGTATGCATTTAAAAGTAATAGAGAGGGGCAAAAAATATAGAATGATCAAAAGAACAACATAGATACAGGTCTCCTGTAGAAACGCTATTTCATTAGTAATGGCAAATTGAAGACCATTTAATGAATAGAAAAATGCTGCCCATATCCTAACTACGCCTTTTTCCCTTTCTGGTTTATTGTCCATAATATTTTGGTATAACATATATAATTAACCCAAGTTGTGATATCGGATTTTACAGAAACTGTTGAATATACAACCTTATGTATCATTCAATACAATCATTTCTAAAAATTAACTTCTTCAATTAATTGAATTTATAATAATAAGTTGATCGCAAATATACAAGCAATGATTTCTTGTATAAAAAGGAAGATTTAAATTAATGATGTATGGTTTGACGAACAAGGGCAGGGTTATTATGAAAAAAATGACAAACTCTAAAATGATTATTTCAGTATCAATATTTCTGGTACTATTTGGCAACCTTGCATTTTTTAGAAATGTTACGGACATATACTCACTTTCAGAACCGTATAACATAATCTATACAGGCTCATTGGCAGTTCTGTTAACCAGTTTCATAGCTTTCCTGTTTGCCCTTGTTTCTTCAACCTATACAACCAAACCGACCCTGATTCTCATATTGTTACTATCTTCAGTTACAAGTTATTTTATGGATGAATATAGCGTAGTCATTGATCAAAGTATGATTCAAAACATAGTCCAGACAAGTATCCAAGAAGCTATGGACCTGTTAAGTTTCAAATTGATTTTATATTGTCTGTTCCTGGGGGTTCTGCCTTCATGGTTTATTTATAAAGTAAATATAAAATATAGTTCCCTGAAGACTGAACTCATGTCCAAACTGAAGGTCATAATAATTTCACTGCTGATTATTGCTTCACAGGTATTGATTTTAAGTAAATTTTATACATCCTTTGTCAGGGAACACAAACCTTTGAGATACTACACGAATCCAACATACTATCTCTACTCTCTTGGGAAATATCTAAAGTCTATTTATACAAACAGTGAAATAGTTGTAACACCTATAGGCATGGATGCAAAAATATCAGAAACCGATACAGACAGAGAGTTAATTATATTGGTAATTGGAGAAGCGGCAAGAGCTGATAGATTTTCACTCAACGGATACCGGAGAGAGACGAATCCGCTTCTTGAAAAAGAAGATGTTATTACTTTTTCGAATATGCATTC
>CAYPIT010000124.1:0-6357 GCA_964410825.1 uncultured Nitrospiraceae bacterium | reverse complement strand
ATGATTACAGTTTCAACGTTAATTTTAGCATTTTCGATCATATTTTTTAAGCCGCATGCCGAAATTTGATATGATTTTTATCATATCCATAACCTATCTGACTTTACTAAGTTACTTAAATATGTTTGCGGACTTATGAAATATATCATATAATTAATCTGACGATTCTTCAGGATATTTCAAAAACAGATTTAGATATACGCAAAAAAGGAGGAGTTATGAAACCGGGAGAAATCATATTAAAGGCCTTTGAAGGGGGGAAACCTGAAAGAATTCCGGTAACCCTGTTTGGAGGCGGTATGTGGAGCATTCGCAAATATGGCACTACTTTTAAGGACTTGTCCCTTGATGCCGGGAAAATGACCGACATGCTGGTATCGATGTCAGATAAACTGCTTTGTGATATTGTTTATGCAGGTTCGGGTTATAACAATTTTCATGCCTCCGCTTTTGGGGGGGGGATAAAATTCAGAGAAATGGGTGCTCCGGATCTTGAAGAATCATTTATTTCATCTGTAGGGGATTTGCAAAATCTTGACTTGGGTAAATTAGACAAAAGTGAAATTATTAATACTGTCCTCAAGGCATTAAGAGATACAAAATTGAAAATTGGAAATGAATATGTACTAACCATGACAGCATGGGGTCCTTACACTCTGGGAGCTAGAATGGTTGGTGAAGAAAATATGATGAAGGCCACCTTTAAGAAACCTGACCTTGTTCACAAGGTTGCAGATTTTGCTACCGATCTTCTGATTCATCTTTATGAACCGGTTGTGTCGGACGGTACACTTCAGGTCATCAGTCTTGCCGACCCCACAGCATCGGGTGACCTTATATCAAAAAAACAGTTTGAGACATTTGCCCTTCCGTATCTGAAAAAATTCACTGACTGGGCAAAATCAAAAAATGTTCATGTTCTTGTGCATATTTGCGGCAATACAACAGACAGACTTGATCTTTTTCCGCAGACCGGGGCGAGCTGCATAAGTCTCGACCACAAAACAGATATTGCAAAGGCCAAGGAGGTCCTTCACGGACATATCTGTTTTGCGGGGAATATTGACCCGGTCAATATAATGCTTCAGGGGACTGTTCGAGATGTAGAAGATGTCTGTAAAAATGTCATAGAGACTGCCGGGACTGACGGTGGTTTTGTACTCATGCCTGGATGTGATATACCGCCAACAGTTCCATATGAAAATATCCAGAAATTTATAGAAGTTGCCAGAGGATGGAAACTTTAAGTATTTAAATCTGAGGAGCTAATATGTTTCAATTTTCGACTGAACAAAAAGTATTTAACATAGAGAAAATAAAAATCGGGGGGCAGCCGGGAGAAAACCCTCCGCTCCTTATCTCATCCATGTTCCATAACAAGGACAGGATCCTGCAGGACAGAAAAGGCAACTTTGACCGTGCAAGAGCAAAAGAGCTTATAAAAAAACAGGAGGAACTCTCTATCTCTACAGGGATACCTTCAATGGTCGCGATGGTAGCAAATACTGCAGAAGAGGCCCGGACATATATTGATTTTTATCTTGAAACAACGAAAATGCCGTTTGGCATTGATATGTGGGTTGCTGAAAAAAGGGCAAAGGCAACGGAATA
The DNA here is from genome assembly GCA_964410825.1 of uncultured Nitrospiraceae bacterium. GTDB lineage: Bacteria > Nitrospirota > Thermodesulfovibrionia > UBA6902 > UBA6902 > CAZVHL01. The sequence goes on along the minus strand of CAYPIT010000124.1, from coordinate 4,746 downwards.
CATTGCTCAGTTAGGTGTTCAGGACAGGTTTCTTTACAACAGCATAACCCCATGGGACAAAGATATTAAAGGACAGGTAAAAAAACTAAAAGATCTTGGCATCAAACATGTAGTAGTTCAGGCATTTGATGATAAGGACCAGTCACCTGCAGGCAGACTCAAGTCTCTAAATAATCTCATGGAGCAGGGGGCGGACAGTTTTGATACCATTATTGTTGATACTTCAGTTATGAACCTTCCTGCAACATCCTTCTCCCTGATAGCAAACAAAATTATAAAAGAGAAAACAGGCCTTCCCTGTGGAGGTGCTTATTCAAACGGTACGTATATGTGGAAGGAGTCAAAAGAGGTATGGGGACTGGAAGGCTTCAAAGCTATGGACGCTCTGGCACAGGGTATGTGCTCTGTGCTCTGGAGCGATTTTAATTTTTACGGACCTATTGTTACAGCATCGCGAATTTTCCCTGCTGTGGCAACAGCACATATTTTGCTTTCTATGCTTGTGTATGATGAAATAAAGATGATTCCTGAAGATGAAAACCTGCCGATAAGAAAATATTTTCAGGACTTTCTGGATAAGCTTGTTGCCGGAGAGGCCAGAAAATGAAAGCAGAGACAGAAAAGGAGGAGATATGTCAGATAATGCCATGACTTCCAGAGAAAGAGTTATGAAACTTTTTGCCGGACAAGAAATAGACAGGCCACCCTGTTTCAGCGGTATGGGGAACGTCACAGCAGAAGGGCTTAAGGATTTTGGCTACAAATTTGCCGCTGTTCACTCAGATGCCAAAATGATGGCTGATTCCGCAGCTTCTACATACAAACTCTTCGGTTTTGAATGCGGTGTTGTGCCTTTTGATCTCTGTGTCGAGGCAGAGGCGCTTGGATGTGAAGTAAACGTGTATTCACACCTGGAAGACATACTTTATCCTACAATTAAAACAAAGCTTATTAATACGGAAGACGAGATGGATATTACTCTGCCTGCTGATCTTTCTGGCAATGGGAGAGTGCCCATGATGAAAGAAGTTATCGGTCTTCTCAAAAGCGACATCGGCAATGATGTTGCCATAGGTGCTCATGTGCTTGGACCTTTTACACTTGCGGGACAGATTATGGAGCTCAATACATTATTGAAATTATCCTTTAAAAAACCTGACAAGGTCGGAAAGCTGCTGGATATGCTTGCGGACGCGCTTATTATTGTTGCCGGAGAATATAGGAGTGCAGGCGCTGATTATATTACAGTAAGGGAAATGGGGGCCACATCTGATGTGCTCAGTCCAAGGGTTTTTAAAAACCTGATACTCCCGTATCTCAAAAAGATTTTTGCAGAGATAAAGACAAACAGTGTGATTCATATATGCGGAAAGACCAATGATATAGCGGGCTTCATGCTTGAGTCTGGCGCAAACGCTATAAGCGTGGACCAGAAGAATGACGTTGCAGAAACAAGAAAAAATATAGGTGATGACGCACTTCTTTTTGGCAACTACGATCCTTATAACATTCTTGTATCAGGCACACCTGATCAGGTGAGGGAGACGATGAAGCAGTGTATCGATAACGGAGTCAATGCTGTATGGCCGGGATGTGATATATGGCCGACCGTGCCTTCAGAAAATTTTCATGCAATGATGGATGAGGTTAAAAAATACAGGAGGTAATCAATGGCAACAGAAGAGAGGAAACAGGAAATTCTGGAAAAACTGAAGAATGCGGTTATCCAGTATGACGAGGATGCTTCCAAAGAGGGGGCAGAGGAAGCCCTTAAAGAGGATATTAACGCAAACGATGCCATATTTAACGGGCTTGTAAGTGGTATGGAAGAAGTGGGCAGACTTTTCGAGGCGCAGGAATATTTTGTTCCTGAACTACTGATGTGTGCTGATGCACTCTACGTTGGGCTGGATATACTAAAGCCGCATGTTAAGCAGCTCGACCTTGGGGTAAAGGGATCTGTCGTTATTGGAACTGTTGAAGGTGATGTCCATGACATTGGCAAGAACATCGTTAAGATGATGTTTGATGTGGCAGGATTTGAGGTATATGATCTGGGTAAAGACGTGCCACTCGATAAATTCGTAGAAGAGCAGATAAAGACCGACTCTGAACTGGTATGTCTCTCTGCGATGATGACCACAACTATGGTAGGTATGAAAAAGGTTATTGACGATCTAAAGGCCAGGAATCCGGATGTCAGGATAATGATAGGTGGTGCTCCTGTATCCAGGGATGTTGCTGAGAAATGGGGTGCTGATGGCTACTCTGCAGACGCCAACAATGCACTGAAAGATGCGATCAACATGGTAAGCTCACTGAAAAAAATGAAAGATGAGGCTGAGGCAAAGAAGGATTGAAGAACCCTGATATTCTGAAAAAAATCTATCATAAATTAACTCCTGTAACTCATGGTCGAATCGACCTCTGAATGTATTATAATTTCGTTCAATCTACCGATAAATAAACGTCGTCCCGAGATCTGTATCATTAATCTTATAACAGGGAATAGAAGTATTTTCCGGAAAAATATATGAAAAAACATAAAGTTATTTTTCAGCCTTCAGGAAGACGGGGTAAAGTAGAAGCAGGAAAGACTCTTCTTGAAGCAGCACAGTCCCTTGGTGTTGATATAGAAGCATTGTGCGGGAACAAGAAAGTATGCGGTAAGTGCAAGGTCAGAATTGAAGAAGGCTATTTTGAAAAGGACAATATAGAATCAACTGTGTCCCACCTGTCACCGATTAATGATGATGAAGTGAAACATATCAAGCCTGAAGACGGCCCGGGTATACGCCTTGCCTGTACAGCAGAGGTACTGGGTGATGTAAAGGTCTTTGTGCCGGAGCGATCGAGGGCCGGCAAGCAGGTTGTCCGTAAAGCGGCAAAGGAACTATCGATAGACCTTGATCCTGCTGTCAGGAAGTACAATATTGATCTGGTTGCCCCTAAACTGCACGACATGACCACAGGTGACAATGAAAGGGTGCTGAAGTTTCTTGAAGAGGATTATGGTTTAAAGGAGCTTGTTTTCGATTATACGGTACTTAAAGATCTTCAGAATATATTGAGAAAAGGTGACTGGAAAGCAACCGTGACTATATGGATGGACAGTGAAATCATAAAAGTGGAACCTGGCTTTGAGGATGCCTGTTACGGTCTTGCGGTTGACATAGGCACAACCACCTGTGTCGGCTATCTTACTGACCTGAATACGGGTAAGGTTGTTAATACCGAATCGATGATGAATCCCCAGGTGCCTTACGGTGAGGATGTGATGTCGCGCATTACTTATGCTATGACGAATGATGAAGGGCTTGAGACGATGAACAGGGCGATCATAGACGGACTCAATGAGGTAATCGAAAAGGTGGTATCCGGGATTAAAGAAGATGCTCCTGCCCCGGGATCTGTAATTGATGACCTGACAATAGTTTTCAATACCGCGATGCACCATATATTTCTTGCTTTGAATCCTGTATACATTGGCCGTTCACCATTTATCCCTGCTGTCCAGAATTCTATGGATATCAAAGCGCGCGATGTCGGGCTGAAAATTAATCAGGCTGCGTACGTCCATGTGTTACCTATCGAGGCTGGCTTTGTCGGCGCTGACAATGTAGGTGTGCTGATTGCTGAAGAACAGTACAACCAGAATGAGATGGTGCTGGTTATCGATATCGGGACAAACGGAGAGCTCCTGCTTGGTAATAGAGATAAGGTATGTTCAACTTCCTGTGCTACAGGCCCTGCCTTTGAAGGGGCCCAGATAAAATTCGGCATGAGGGCCGCACCAGGGGCGATAGAAATTGTGCAGATCGACCCGGATACAAAAGAACCTAAATATAAAGTAATAGGCAAAACCGACTGGCATTCAGATATTGAAAAGATTGATGCCAAAGGAATATGCGGATCCGGAATCATTGAGGTTGTTGCCGAAATGTTCAAGGCAGGTATAATAGACAAATCAGGCAGGTTTGTTAAGGACAGTAATTCCCCGAGAGTGAGAAAGGGTGCTGATGGCAAGCCTGAATATGCCCTTGCATGGGCTGAAGAAACATCCATAAATGTAGATATCACCATAACCCAGGCAGATGTCAGGGCACTGCAGCTTGCCAAAGGCGCACTATATGCAGGTGCAAAATTAATGATGAAGAGGCTGGGAATTGCAACTCTCGACAGGGTTGTTCTTGCAGGGGCTTTTGGAAGTCACATAAGCAGGGAGGCTTCATTGACACTCGGGATGTTTCCTGATTGTAATGTAAAGAACATATATGCGGTTGGTAACGCAGCTGGTGATGGTGCGAGGATAGCACTTCTTAACAGAGAGAAGAGGATCGAGGCGGATAAGAGGGCCAGATGGGTAGAGTTTATCGAGATAGCGACTGATCCTACTTTTGAAAAGGAATTCATGCAGGCGATGCACATTCCCCACATGAAAGACAAATTTCCAAACTTGAAAGAACTGTTAAATAAATCAGGGAGTAAAGTAGAAATAATGGGGTAATGACTTTTTATACAATTAAAAAGTTTTTGTTAATTAAATATGACCAAGGTAATTATTAATCCCGGAATCTGCGGTTTTTCGGTTGCTGTAACTGTAAATAAAAGGAAAGATAAGAAAGCGGCTATTTCAATTTACAAGGAATGCGAGATGGTACTGAATATGCTTGGTGATATCTCATTATTAGATACTCTGGCTGCGTATACCGGATATCTCATCAATCGCGTATATCGGTTTACTTC
>CAYPIT010000123.1:0-6521 GCA_964410825.1 uncultured Nitrospiraceae bacterium | reverse complement strand
CTTCTGCCGCAAGGGATGATGGGACTATTATCTCCCGCGCCACCTCCTCCATCCAGCCCCGCCATTCGGGCGAGCTTTGCAAGCTGCTTGACCTGTGCGCTCATACGAAGGTAGACACCAATTTCATCCCGGAGGGCTTTCTGGTCTATGCTGGTCAAAATCGTTACGCCGATCAATTTTGACCTTGTAATATTATTTTCAATAGCAAATTTCCCTAATGCATCAGACGCCTGTTTCAGCATGTCTAAGCCACCTAAAGTATGTACTGTAATCATGAATACCCTCAGTCTGGCTGCAGCCAGAACAGACCTGCTAACAGTATTTGGTATATCATGGAATTTGAGATCAAGAAAGACCTTTTTGCCCATTAAATTAATTTCTTTGATTAATCTGGGGCCAACAGAAGTAAAAAGCTCTGAGCCGACCTTGAAAACATCTATATGATCTTTAAACCTGTGCACGATTTTAATAGCTTCATCATGATCAGAAACATCAAGGGCGAGTATTATGCGTTCTCTCGGCTTCATGATATATAATTATCGTATACAATCTGAGACCAGGTCTCAAGATTATCATAAAAATCGATTAACCTTTCTTTAGCCACCCATTGGGCAGTCATTTTTTCTGATTCCAGAATCTGGTATTTGGAAGACATAGTTTCAAGCAGATACAACAGTCCGAGATGCACTTTGCTCACACTGTTTCTCTCGTCATTTATCACCCCTATGAACCTCAGTTTACCGGGATCGTTCAGCAGGATTTCTTCACCAAGTTCTTTATATAATCCGTTAGTAATAATATTTTTTTCCGGTATCCGGGGGGCCGGATTTATATGTCCCCCGATTCCGAGGGAGTATTTATTATGAAGCCTCTTTTCAGTCTGCCGGCTGGTTCTTTTCAAGAGAAGATACTCATTTGCATTACAAATAATCACATATGGAATTACCTGCTTGAAGTCAAAATTGTACTCTGCTTCATTTCTTGGCATGAATGAGTAGTTTTCAATAATATTATCGAAAATTTTATTATTGCCGGTTATTAAACATCCATTGTTCTTAATGTTAATAATGGGGCTTATCAATCTGTTTTTTACGACCATTACGCTCTCTGACATTACTCACAGACTCCTTTTAAGCAGTAACTTCAGGAGTAGATAATAACTGCAGGCTTGACAGTACATAATTAAAGAATTTTTTCCAGAAAAATTTAAAGCTTTCAAAGGGTAACATAAAGCCTTACTCATTTACAACAAACTTATAAAAACCTATAAAATACGTTTGGTTGTGATGGTTACACCTGAAACCTCATGTTGCGTAGTAATAATTCTTCATTTTGAATGCGGTGTATGCAGGATTAAAATATATATTGATTGTATAAGATGTTTCTGATATGATTTTTGTATTATTCTTAACCAGAAAACCATTTGAGATTGTATTGTTATCGTTATTTATTTGTAAAATCCTGGTGTCATGGAGGTAGTGAATATGGAGAAGATTAAAATCGCAATAACCGGTCTCGGTAATTGTGCCTGTTCGTTACTCCAGGGGATCGAGTATTACAAAAGCATAAACGAAAATGATGCATCCGGATTGATGCACTGGGATGTTGGAGGCTATAAGCCTTTTGACATCGAGGTGGTTGCAGCGTTTGACATAGACAGGAGAAAAGTTGGCAAAGACATCAATGAGGCTATTTTTGCGCCTCCGAACTGTACCGCACTGTTTTCGGTTGATATGCCCAAGGCTGATGCAAGGGTTAACATGGGACGTATCCTCGACGGCTTTTCGGAGCATATGAAGGAATATGATGCAAAACAGACCTTTATGTTAAGTGGCGAAAGGGAGCCTGCCAAAAAAGATGTCGTAGCCATATTAAAGAACTCCGGAGCAGAAATGCTTTTAAATTACCTCCCGGTGGGTTCGGAGCAGGCTACACAATTTTATGCCGAATGTGCGCTCGAAGCTGGTATAGGATTCATTAACAATATGCCGGTTTTTATAGCGAGCAATTCTAAATGGGCGCAAAAATTCAAAGAGAAAAACCTGCCTATAATTGGTGATGATATCAAGGCCCAGCTTGGCGCTACTATTACTCACCGTACCTTAGTAGATTTATTTAGAAAAAGAGGGGTCAAAATAGACAGGACGTATCAGCTCAATACCGGTGGTAATACGGATTTTCTCAATATGCTCAACAGGAACAGACTGATTTCAAAAAAGAGATCAAAGACTGAAGCAGTCCAGTCAATAATGGATGAAAAGCTTGATGCTGATAATATTCATATTGGTCCGAGCGATTACGTGCCCTGGCAGAAAGACAACAAGGTATGCTTTATTCGAATGGAGGGAAGGATGTTTGGTGATATCCCGATGAACCTTGAACTCCGGTTATCTGTAGAGGATTCTCCAAACTCTGCAGGTGTGGTTATAGATGCTGTTAGATGTTGTAAACTTGCACTTGAGAGAGGAAAAGGAGGAGCGCTGTATTCCCCTTCCGCATATTTTATGAAGCACCCCCCAAAGCAGTTTACTGATAATGTAGCTTTTAGAATGACTGAAGAATTTATTGCCGGACAGGATATCGAGGGCGAAATCGAATCTGGAGATAATGATAGGCAGGGTCAGAGAATTTCTGAGAAATTTGTGTCCAGCCGGGAAATAAAATAAAATGAATTCCGGGTTCAGGATTGCATGTAATAACAAATAAGAGAAAACGGGCTGTCTGCCTTTAATAATATTAATAAAGCGTCATAGATAAGGAGAGAGACAATATGGTTAGCTACAGGGACTTGGGGCTGGTCAATACGAACGAGATGTTTAAAAAAGCTATGGAAGGCAACTATGCGATACCAGCATATAATTTTAATAATATGGAGCAGCTGCAGGCTATCCTGCAGGCATGCGTTGAGACCAAATCACCCGTCATTCTGCAGGTTTCATCAGGTGCCCGTAAATATGCAAATTCTACAATTCTCAGAAATATGGCAAAAGGCGCTGTTGAGTATGTCAAAGAACTTGGTTATGAAATTCCGATAGCTCTTCACCTGGACCATGGTGATACATTTGAGCTTTGTAAGGATTGCGTAGATAACGGTTTTTCTTCAGTAATGATCGATGGCTCACATCATTCTTATGAAGACAACATTGCCCTGACCAGGAAGGTTGTTGAATATGCACACCAGTATGATGTAACGGTTGAGGGAGAGCTGGGTGTCCTTGCCGGAGTAGAAGATGACGTGTCTGCAGAGAAATCAACATATACAAAGCCAGAAGAGGTGATCGATTTTGTCAAGAGGACAGGGGTTGACAGTCTGGCTATTTCTATCGGGACCTCACATGGCGCAAACAAATTCAGACCCGAGCAGTGCACAAGAAACAAAGAAGGCTACCTTATCCCTCCGCCTCTAAGGTTCGATATACTTGAAGAGATCGAAAAAAAACTTTCCGGCTTTGTCATTGTCCTGCATGGATCCTCTTCCGTACCTCAGGATATAGTCAAAATCATAAACGATCATGGCGGTCAATTGAAGGATGCTATCGGCATTCCCGAAGATCAGCTTAGACGGGCTGCCAAATCAGCTGTGTGTAAAATAAATATTGACTCTGACGGCAGGCTGGCTATGACCGCTGCGGTCAGAAAGGTGTTTGTAGAAAAGCCGGCTGAATTTGATCCGAGAAAATTTCTGGGGCCTGCGAGGGATTCGCTCAAAGAGCTATACAAACATAAAAATGTACATGTGTTAGGCTCTGCCAATCAGGCATAAAGTGAAATTAAAGTGTTGATAACTAAAAGTTGAGAGTTCTCTTTTTAATACTCCCTCTCGATCGCTCCTTTTTCCTCTACAAGTTCAGGATTGAATATAACCGGTTTGCGTCCAAAACAGGTACCGAGAGTTTCATAGAATGAAATAGTATCAAGATCAACATGTCTCTGCTTGATAACCTCTGCAGTGGGTTTGTATTTTATTTTCGTTCCTCTTACATTGATCACTGTGTTGCCACCGAGTCCTTTTGTCACTAAAACAACAGCGGCAGCACCGACTTCCCTGCCGAAATTTACATCATAGGATGTAGAGCGTCCTGAGCGCACCAGATGTCCGGGAGTAACTTCTCTGATTTCCGGTAGTTCATATACACCTGAAACCAATATATTATTTCTTTTCATGAACTCCTTCATATCAGGGTCCTGCTTCATGATCGCTTCAAGTCTTTTTCTTGTGTACTTTCCGGCGCCAGCGAGTTTCTTATGTCCAAAAGAATCCACGCCAGCGCTTTCATCAACAATAGATTCACCTTTAACATCTGTCATGCCCTCTGCAACAATAATTGTGTAAGTGCCTGCCTTTACGTCACTGTTTTCCACGCGTCGTATAAATCTTTCTTTCATGTGCTCATATATCACATCAAAATCTGCGGGTATTTCTGGAATAAGTATGCAATCAGCATCACCACCTATTCCACCCCTGAATGCCGTGTGCCCCGCATACCTGCCGAATGCCTCAAGTACAATCACCCGGTTGTGGGTTGTGCCTGTGGTTTTTAAATCCTTGACCATCTCGGATATCCTGTTAATGGCAGAATCACCGCCGACACTGTATGTCTGGAGATCAAGATCCATCGTCTTTGGCGCATGGACACAGATGATACCCTGTGCCGCAAGATCGACTATAACGCTTCCGGTGTCATCTCCACCGCTGATAACAAGTCCGTCTATTCCATGTTTTTCGAGGCCCTTTTTAATTCTGTCATATTTATTTTCATTTTCAATCTTCTTAATCTTTACCCTTGAATTTCCGGCTTCAGAACCTGCCAACTCCGCGTGTATAAGGTCGAGTCTTTCAGGAGTAAGAACAGTGAGATGATCTGTATCAATAAGATTATATAAGCCTGCATACCCATTAGGGATGATTACTGTTTCGATTCCAAGGGATTGAGCCATCTGAGCAGTTCCTTTAATAACAGCATTAAGACCACCACAGTCTCCACCGCTCGATAATACACCGATTCTCTTAATGTTCATAATAAAGATCCTCCTTTAATGAATTCATAAGAAGAAGACAGGATAAATTTTAACACATTAATTATATGAGCTGCCACAGTTTGGCCTTTCTCCTGACCGTTATCCCTTTCCCGCATTTCCCGGGCCTCCACTCAGGGCTTATGCAATAAGCCCCTACATCTGCATACTACCTACTGCTTACTATCCTTTCTGCTTTTCCCGCCTTTCTCGCTTTGTACTGCTTACTCCTTACTTCTTACTTTTTTTCTCGTCTTTCCCGCCGTATGCTACAATCGATTATTAACAGGGGACTATGGCTGCAGAAATTTGCATTATATAAAAAATAAACCAGGGGGCAATATGAGCGATATTATTCCGCATGAACTAATTGAGAAAAAGATTTATTTGTTCAGAGGATATAAGGTAATGATTGATAAGGACCTTGCTGACCTTTATCACGTTGAGACAAAAATTTTCAATAGAGCTGTAAAACGAAATATTGATCGCTTCCCTCTTGATTTTATGTTCCAACTGACTAAAAATCTTTGAGGTTCCAGATTGGCACCTCAAAAACGTCAGGTCGCGGGGGTAGACGTTATCTTCCGTATGTCTTCACGGAACAGGGAGTGGCAATGCTCTCAGGGATTCTCAACAGCAAACGAGCTATCAGTGTGAATATCGAAATCATGAGGGCTTTTGTAAGACTGAGACAAATGCTCACATCAAATACTGCACTTGCACGTAAACTGAAAGCCCTTGAGAAGAAATATGATGAGCAGTTCAAGGTTGTGTTTGAAGCGGTCTATAAATTAATGGAGCAACCCCCAAAGCCTAAAAAACAGTAACCTCAGTAACCTGTCCACACCGGGAGTGGACACGGGAGCCCCAGACATGGGACAAATGTAAATGACAAACATGGGGACATGGTGGTCAGCATCTTCTTTTTTCTACGTAACTCTGCCTGTTCTGATATAATTAAAAATCCTTAGCGAAACTAATTTTTTTATATAAATTCCACATCAATATTAGTAAGTTGGGATAAATGCATTAAGTTGAGTTAGGTAATTCTGATTGAAGAAGAATATTTTTCTAACCGGTGCGCCTTCATCCGGGAAAACTACCGTAATCAAGAAAGTGATTAAACTGCTGAATTACCCGGCTAATGGTTTTTATACCGAAGAAGAGAGAGTGGAGGGAAAGAGGACAGGATTTTTAATGAGAACCCTTGATGGTAAATCGGACTATCTTGCTCATCAAGATATCAAGTCCATATTTCATATACGTCGGTACGGAGTAAGCATTCCGCATATTGAAGAGATCGCTGTCCCTTCAATCAAGCCTGCAAAGAAGAACATAATAGTACTTGACGAAATAGGGAAGATGGAGTGTTTCTCGGAAGCATTCAAAGAGGCTGCACTCAACTCCCTTGATTCACCCAATATTGTTGTAGGTACAATAACTTTCGGTGGTGATAACTTTATCCTCGGGGTAAAAAAGAGAGTGGATCTGGAAATAATTGAGGT
>CAYPIT010000122.1:0-6599 GCA_964410825.1 uncultured Nitrospiraceae bacterium | reverse complement strand
AAAGCAGGCATGAAAAAAGAAATATATAACCTTGCAATAATTGGAGCAGGACCTGCCGGCCTTATGGCTGCATTGCGCGCATCCGATTGCAATGCTCGCGTTGTGCTTTTGGAAAAAAATCATATTCCCGGCATGAAACTGTTAATGACAGGCAAAGAAAGGTGCAATATTACTAACTCTGAAACTGATATTCGAAAATTCGCGGCCTGTTTTGGAAAAAACGGAAAATTCCTGCTGAGCGCTCTTAATAGGTTTGGAGTAAAAGAGACGATAGATTTTTTTCATAGGAATAATTTGAAGACGATAACCGAGCGTGGCGGCCGGATATTTCCCAAAAGCGACAAAGCAAAAGATGTGCAGAATCTTTTTCAAAGACTGGTCAGGAAAAACAATGTATCGTTTGTTACGAACTGCAAAATAAAAAAAATTGCGTTAAAACATGACCTGATAGAAAAAATCACTCTTGATCATTCCGAAATCTTCGCACACAATTATATTATCAGTACAGGAGGTCTTTCGTACCCACAGACAGGATCTACCGGTGACGGCCATAAATGGGCAAAACAGATGAGGCATACTATCATAAAACCTGAACCTGCACTTACCCCTGTACTCGTACGGGAAAAATGGGTTAAAGAATTAGAAGGATTAAGCCTGAAGAACGTAAAGATCTCTATTTATCAAAATAACAGAAAGAAGGATGAACGCTTTGGTGAGGCCTTATTTACCGGGGCTGGCATGAGCGGGCCGATAATTCTGGATATGAGCAAAATAATAGGAAAATTAATTAAAGATGGACCGACAGATTTATTCATTGATTTCAAGCCGGCCCTGGACTTTAACATATTAGATAAAAGAATTTTACGGGATCTGGAAAAGCACAGTAATAAGTCAATTAAGAATATTCTTCCTGAACTGCTTCCTAAAAAACTTGTTCCGGTAATGCTCAAACTGGCAGAGATAGATCCTGAAAAAAAAGCCCATTCAATAACAAAAGATGAGCGTAAAATGATACGTTTACTTTTAAAGCAGTTTCGCCTCACAATAAAATGCCTGTCAGGATTTAACAAGGCGATAATCACTTCCGGGGGAATATCTTTAAAGGAAATTGATCCCAAAACCATGAGGTCAAAAATAATAAGAAACCTGTTTTTTGCCGGTGAGATCCTGGACCTTGACGGACCCACAGGTGGATATAACCTCCAGGTCTGCTGGAGTACCGGATATCTTGCAGGTGAAAATGCGGCAAATCTGCAATATGAGAAACTTGGGAGCGAAGGCTCATGAGATCTCGATCGCTTTATGAATTGCTTGTACTTCGAGTATATTAGACGTAGTGAAATTTGAAGAACTTAATATACACGAAAAAGTCTTTGAAGGAATCAGAGACGCAGGATTTACAGAGTGCACACCGGTCCAGGCCCAAACACTTCCTGTCGCACTGAGCGGCAAAGATGTCGCTGCTCAGGCTCAGACAGGAACCGGCAAGACCGCGGCTTTTCTTATAGCAATATTGTCACGAATGCTCAGTGCATCCCCACCAAGACCAGGCCCTTCACCAAGAGCACTTATAATAGCACCAACGCGGGAACTGGTTATACAGATAGCTGCTGAAGCAAAACTTCTCGGAGGACCTTCAGGGTTCAGAATAGTCCCTGTATTCGGTGGTATAGATTATTTGAAACAGCGTGAGAAGATCGCAAAAAACGTTGATATACTGATCGGCACGCCTGGACGTCTCATCGATTACCTGAAGCAGAAAGTCTACAGCCTTAAAAAAACCCAATTTCTTGTAATTGACGAGGCAGACCGATTATTCGACATGGGATTTATCCGCGACCTTCGCTTCCTGCTCAGAAGGATGTCCCCTTACAATAAACGCCAGTCTATGCTCTTCTCAGCAACCCTCTCCCATCGAGTACACGAATTGTGCTATGAGCATATGAATATGCCTGAACAGTTTTCAGTAACTCCCGAAAATGTCACAGTAGAACAGATAGAACAGGAAATCTACCACGTTGGAAAGTCAGAAAAGTTCGGACTCCTCCTGGGGATACTTAGACGTGAACCCGCTGGCCGCTATCTTATATTCTGCAACACAAAGGCTGAAGTTTTACGGCTTGAATCATACCTGAACGCCAATGGATTAATGACATCTGCTATTACAGGAGAACTTCCTCAGAACAAGAGAATAAAGGTGCTCTCCAGGTTCAAGGACGGAACGTTGCCGATTCTTGTTGCAACTGATGTTGCGAGCCGGGGGCTGCACATTGATGGAGTAACGCATGTAATCAACTATGACCTTCCACAGGATTCCGAAGATTATGTACATCGGATCGGCAGGACCGCCCGGGCCGGCGCCGGTGGCAGGGCAATAAGTCTCGCCTGTGAAGCATATGTCCATTCTCTTGCTGACGTGGAAAAATATATTAAGCAAAAAATACCGGTCATGCCTCTGACAACCGATATGATAGTCAGTTCATACCGTCAAAGGTCTCGACATGCAAAAAAAAAGGGTATCAGGCCACAGGAAAAAGGACAGAAGTTCAGAAGGGCAAAAGTTCGGAAAAGCAGAACAGCAAAACCTAAGCCACAATAAATTCCATGAAACGCTTCTTAATATCAAGATGATGAACCGGAATGTTCGGGACGTTAGCATTGCCGGGCAAGGCCAGTGCATGAATAAATTTCAAACCTTTTTCAGGCCTTGTCAATACATCATTTAGCTGCTGTTTACTTGCAACCCTCACAACATCCTCGATTCCAAAACCCTTTGCAAGAAGCGCAAGATCAACACACGAACCGGTAAGTGTCGGCTGACTCCCTGTTGAACCATAGGAGCTGTTATCAACCGCAATAATCGTCAGGTTAGGCGGTGAAAAATGCGCGGCTGTTGCAAGGCTGCCCGGATTCATCAGGATACTGCCGTCCCCGTCAATGACAACAACATGTTTATCAATTGAAAGGCTTATGCCGAGACCTATAGGTGTTGCCATCCCCATGCTACCAAGCATATAAAAATTTGATGGCTGATGCTTAATGTCATAAAGTTCCTTTGACGGGATTCCAAGATTGCAGACAACGATTTTGGAATCAAGGTATGCAGCAAGAATTTCAAATATTTCATATCGAGTAAATTCAGGCGTTGGCTCTGTCTTAAAATCTTGTCCTGACCTGCCCTGTGCATGACACGTTGGTGGAGAAAGCGATATAGCATCACACACACCTTCAAAAATTGCCGGACTCAGCAGAAAAGCATGAATCTTATTTTTGTTATAAACATCATCGAGTTCCTTCTCTATAAGGCTTATATCGTCGACTGTGTTAATAGTTGAAAAGGAAATACCCGCGCCTTTCAAAATTTTGGGGAGCCTCTTTCCCATCGGTACCTGGGCTGCGATTTTTTCTTTGTATATACCACGTCTGCAGACAAAGATAGCAAGCGGAAGCTCGTAGAACCCGGTTAGTGAAAGAAGCGCGTTTATCATGTTTCCTATACCAGAGCTCTGGACAAACATCGCGTGCCTTTTCCCCGCCAGTGCTGTTCCGGCAGCAATACCTACGCCTTCTTCCTCTCTGGTTAATGGGATATGAAAGAAATTCTTGCTTAACCGGTCAAGCAGGTCCTTTATCTTTTCGCACGGCAGGGTCGATACAAAGTCAATCATATTCTGCTTTAATATTCCTATCAATCTGTTTTCAGGAGTTTGCACAGAAGATCCTCGATTTCTTTGTCTGATATTTCTTTAGATACAAATTTCGGGCTGACTCTGTGGGTCTTCATATCTTTCCTTAACCTGTCTTCCCCGCCGCCGGTTACATTCAATAATAACGTATCTTTATTATCAATATACTTTTCGATGACCGCCCTCTGAAGTGAAGCAACAGCTACTCCGGCTGCAGGTACGATATCGATGCCCTCTGTTCGTTCAAACATATCCATGGCTGCGTAGACCTCATCGTTTCCGATTCCGTACATTCTGCCGCCTGCTGACTGAAGGGCATCGTAAACACCACCCGTTATTGAGTAAGCCGGATAACGGCTTGATATTACCCTTGTGGTTATTTCATTAATCAGTGCAGGATTCAGATCTTCCTGAAAAAGACTGCGGCTCTTCTTTTCCCATGCCTTAACCATGGGAGCAAAAGGCAGGTTCTGCGCAAGATGGAGTTCGGGAAGACTGTCACCAAACCTTCCATCCCTGAGAAACCTTTCTGACATTTCCCATACAGCGATTGCACCGGTACCGCTTCCAACAGCCTGGAAATAGGCATCAGGAAGTTTACCAATCTTGGAAACACTCTCAAGCATGACTATCCCGAGACCGTCCCTCTTTGCTATATTCTTTACCCCCCCCTCGAACGGATGTCCCTTCTTATCTGCTATCCTCCCTGCAAGGTCAATAGCGTCAGAATAATCACCATTCTCAAGCGCGACAGTAGGAATGTTAAGTGATGCCTCAAGATACCACATTTCATTCAGACACATTCTGGGAACAACAATTATTACCGGGAAACCTGACACGGTAGACAAGTGAGCAAAGGCTCTTGCAGTATTACCGGCAGATGCCACGACCATCCCCTCTATGCCGCTTCCACGGGCATTTTCGAGCACAACAGCAGCCTCGAATTCCTTGAAAGTGCAGGTTGTTATTTCCACGCCTTTTTCAGGCCAGTATCCATTAAACGCTATGTACAGATTTTCTAGCCCCAGTTTTTCAGCAAGTCCAAGCGATCTATATACAACAGGCCCGGGTTGATTAAATTTGTGGCTATGAACAGGTAGCCAGTTAAATCTCCATATACTGTCGAGTCCTCTTTCTTTAAATTGATTCTCGCTGTATTCAGTTACAAGAAGGGCATCATCGCAGTGTCCGCGCAGAACATCATTTGTTTCCTTTAAAACATTACCGCATTTTCTGCATCTTACCGTGTAATGACTCATGATAAATAATGTAAAGATCAAAATGAAAAATGTAAAATTAAGGAATCATTATTTTATTAAAATATTTTTTATCCGAAATTTTGAGTTTTGATTTTTAATTTTTTATTTTCTAAATCAACTCTGAAACCAGTTCCATCATGTCAACGATCTTGATCTGTTTATCATAATCCTTCATCGCCTCGTTGACTTTTTCATAACATGCAGGACAGCTCAAAACCAGTTTATCGGCTTTTTTCTCAACAGCTTCGTCTATCGTTAACCTTCCCATGGCAACTGCGTTTTCGTGATACACCTTTCTTGCAGCCCCCCCTGCTCCACAGCACCGGGAATTAACTCCGTGCTTGTCAAATTCCAGAAGTTCTATATCCGGTATGCTTTTTAAGACTGCTCTGGGCTCAGCAATTACACCTACCCCTCTGCTCAGGTAGCACGGATCATGATATATTATTCTCTCCTTCAGTCCTCTCTTAAATTTCAGCTCTCCCTTTTTTAATGCATCTTCAACGAATTGGGTTATATGCCTGATCTTAAAGGGCAGTTCCCTGCCGTATAATGCAGGCCAGTCCCTTGCCATGATGTTTACGCAGCATGGACAGGAACATAACAATAACTTAACACCCCTTTCCCTGTAAGCATTAACAAGTCTTGTGGTAAGGTCTTTAAGCATCTCAAACTGGCCGGTGATAAACAGCGGGAAACCACAACAAACCTCTTCTTCAGGAGGAAGCATGGTGAAAGACTTCCCTATCGAGCCAAGAACAAGCAGATCACCCCTTACCATAGGCTGTGCGTAGTAAGCACCTGTGCAACCTGCATAATAAGCGATCTCAGATTTTTCCGCGACATCGAGTCCAGCCGGAAACCAGGGACTGTACCTTTCTTTGGCAGATTCACCATAGGGATTGCCGGTCTCCTTAATTTTTTGAGGCATATCTCCCTGTGAGCCGATAGGGCCTAACCCATGTTTGACCATCTCTTTCCTGAGCACAGGCCATAATCTCTGATTAAACAGTCCCACAGGGCAGTTCTGTCCGCAGGCTCCGCATACAGTGCATTCATACACAGCTCTGGTAAAATCATCAAGCAGCTTTTTATCCAGATCCCTTCGGCTAAACAAATTCTTGAGCCCACCAGTAGCTTTTATGAGTTTCCTGAACAGTCGAATTTTTTCAGGAGGTGATATTTCAGGTCTTCCGGTTACTTCCTGCACAGGACAGAACTTGAGGCACTCACCGCACTGCGTGCAGGCATCCAATTCAATCAATTGGGTGCTTGACAGTTCTTTTCCAAAGCGTTTTTTATTTTTCATGCAGCACCATACCAAGACCCTTTTCACGTTTCCTGGCTTTCATCGATAGTATGGGAGCGGCAAAAAGATGAAAAGGAATAAAGGCAACGAATAACAGGGCAAGGAGAAAATGTGTGAGAAACATTACACTGTCCGGCATCATGTCCGGCTTAAAGACCAGTATGCCGGATATAAAATCCTTCACATCTATCAGGTCAGGCTGAAAATATATCCTCATCAGCAGCCCTGTAAGACCCAGCATCAGTAATACTCCCAGCAGAAAAAAATTATAGACCGAAACATACCTGTCTCTATCGCCAATTATTCTCATTATTAATATAAGAAAAAGAGAACAGGGAAGAATAT
>CAYPIT010000121.1:0-6657 GCA_964410825.1 uncultured Nitrospiraceae bacterium | reverse complement strand
AAGGAGAACATTATGTGTTTCAAAAAGATTAATACATGTCCGGCAATATTTATTATGATATTATTATTTCTGGCCATTCCGGCTTCCATTTTTTCCTATCAGTCCGGAGCGTACGGACAAACCCCTAAAATTTCCCGCGATTCCGTTAACTTTCTGAAAAGAACAGGACAGGCGATGGCTGAAGTTGCTGAAGCTGTGAAGCCTGCGGTAGTTAATATATCCGTAGTAAAAACCGATAAAATTATGGGTACGCCATTTGCTCCTTTTTATGACGATCCGTTTTTTAGAAAATTTTTTGGTGACAGGTTCAACCATAAGGAAACTCCAAGAGAGCGCAAATCGGTCAGTCTTGGTTCAGGGGTTATTGTATCACCTGACGGGTACATCCTGACAAATAACCATGTCACTAAAGATGCTGATAAAATTAAAGTTGTGCTTTCTGACAAAAGGGAGTTTATCGGTAAAGTAATAGGCAATGATCCCAAAACAGATCTGTCTGTGATCAAAATAGATGCTGATAATCTATCCTCAATAACATTGGGCAATTCCAATGAATTAAAAGTTGGAGAACTGGTATTAGCTATCGGAAATCCTTTCAGGTTGAACCAGACTATCACTATGGGCATAGTCAGCGCTGTTGGAAGGGCAAATGTTGGCATAGCAGAATATGAGGATTTTATCCAGACAGATGCCGCAATAAACCCGGGCAATTCCGGAGGAGCACTGGTTAATGTTAAAGGAGAACTTATAGGGATCAATACAGCGATCTTCAGCACGACCGGAGGCTTTCAGGGTATAGGTTTTGCGATCCCGAGCAATATGGCGAAAATTGTTATGAACAGCCTGATTCAAAAAGGTAAGGTCATAAGGGGGTGGCTGGGTGTTTCGATACAGGCAATCACTCCTGAACTGGCAGCGCAGTTCCAACTTGAGAAGGATTATGGAACGCTTATATCTGATGTAGTAAAGGACAGTCCGGCAGAAGAGGCAGGACTTTTGAGAGGAGATGTAATCTTTGAGTTTAGAGGAAAACAGATTGATGAACCGTACATGTTAAGAAACATTGTGGCAAGTAGTTTCCCGGGGGAAACCATAGGGCTTAAGGTAATTAGAGACGGTGAAATAGTCGAACTTACTGTAACTATTGGTAACCTCCCTTCTGAAACAGAGAAAACCCCGACGACTTTCAAAAACGTGTTAAGGGGGATCAGCATTCAGAATCTGACTCCTGAGGCATACAGGCAATTAAATCTGCCTGATAGGATCAGAGGAGTTGTTGTTACAGATCTAGAGGCTGACAGTCCTTCAGCAACAGCGCTTATACCGGGCGATATTATTCTGGAAATTAATCGAAAAGCTATATCAAATATAGAAGATTATGAATCAATAGTATCAAAGATAAAGCCTGATCAGGATGTGCTGCTTCTGGTATTCAGGAAAGGGTCAACTTTGTTTATCACAATAGGTAAGGATTAGGCTGTTAACTTTGAAACAATGTCATTCTCCGACTTGATCGGAGAATCTATTTATTAAAATACTGGGGCCTTCGGTCAAGCCGGAGGATGACAATTGAACATAAGAAGTCATGGAAAGCGTTTAAGGTTAACGCACGTTAGATACCAAGTGTCTTAAAAACTTCTACAAGGGGAATATTAAATTTCCTGGATATTTTTCTGCAGTCTTCATATTCAATCGATGCGCGTCTGTGCTTTTCATTCAGCTCTGCAATTTTTAATCTTACCTTGCCATATCTGGTATTTATTGATTTAATTTCGCGTTTCAGGATTTTCCTGTCAGCTACGTAATACCTGAGACCGATACTGGTAGTTTCTTTGAGTATTATGTCAGCCAGCATTTCTTTTTTATCATCATCGCAAAGCACTGTAAGCTTGGTCCCGGGCCTGCCCTTCTTCATTATCACCTGTGTAAGAAAAACATCGATAGCACCGGCCTTGAAAAGATTATCCATTACGTGTTCATAAATTTGCGGATTCATATCATCGATATTCGTTTCGATGACCGTAACCCCGCTATTTCGATCACATGTACAGGCAAGCTTCTGGCCTATAAAAACTCTCAGCACATTAGGATGACTTTTAATATTTGTACTACCCGCACCGATACCTGTTTCTGATATTTTCATGAATGGAATAGAGCCAAAACCTGATGCAATAGAAGATATGAGCGCAGCGCCAGTTGGTGTCGTTAGTTCATATTTAATGTCCGATGAATAGACAGGTTTACCCTTCAGTAATTCAACAGTGGCAGGTGCCGGAACAGGCAGCAATCCGTGATCTGTTCTAACATTGCCACTTCCAACATTAACAGGCGAGGAATGAACAGAGCTTATACCCAGAATATCAAGACAGATAAGGGCACCAAAGATATCAACAATACAGTCAACCGCCCCCAGTTCATGAAGATGGATCCTGTCATATCTTCCGCCATGGATACTGGCCTCAGCCTCAAAGAGTCTTTTGAAAATCGACTTGCCTTTCTGTTTTATTTCTCCGGATAATGAGGACCGATCTATCAGCCCTTTTATATCCTTCCACTTTCTTACATCTCTGCTTCTTTCTGTCCTGTACTTACTCCTCTTAATTACAACATCGACTTTTGTAGCCCTGAACCCTGCCCGTTTAACATTTTTTACTTCAAGTTTGTATCCCTTAACCTGCAAAGAGGACAATTCTTTCTGGAGCTCGTTAACAGATACCCCGGCATCAACTAATGCCCCTAAAATCATGTCGCCACTAATACCCGAAAAGCAGTCGAAGAACGCAATCATTGTTTGTAGTAAATTATTTGTTGCTGGTTATACATATAAAATGAAATATATATCCTGGTCAATCTTTACTTTCTTTGATTAACGAATTTATTTTGTGCGCAAGCACTCCAGCCCCAAAACCGTTATTAATATTCATGACCGCTATACCCGGCACACAGGAGTTTAGCATCGCTAAAAGAGCCGTTATACCACCAAAACTTGTCCCATAGCCAATCGATGTAGGAACAGCAATAATAGGTTTATCCGTCATACCCCCGATTACTGATGGTAGGGCACCTTCCATTCCTGCTGCAACGATCAATACATTCGCGTCTGAAAGTATCTTTCTTGCATCAACCAGTCGATGCAGGCCGGCCACTCCAACGTCATTAATAATATCGGCGTTACTTCCTAAAAAAGATGCTGTTGCATAAGCCTCTTCCGCAACCGGCATATCTGACGTACCCGCACAAAGAACTGCAACCATCCCATTTTTCCTGACAGTCTCTCCAGCCATAATCAGACAGGATCTCTCGAAATATTTAGCCTTGATTTTATGCTTCTTGAACAGAGCGCCAATGTGTATGTAAACTTTTCGTGACGCTTTAGTAATGAGGAGCTTTCTGCTATTTTTAAGCATCGAGTCAGATATAACTTTAATTTCTTCAGGATCTTTGCCTTCTGCAAATATTACCTCGGGAATACCGTGCCTCAGTTCCCTGTGATGGTCAACTTTGGCAACACCAATATCTTCAAAAGGAAGATGTTTCAAATCATTCAGGGCATCTTTTACGGTTATTTTTCCTGTCTGTAACGATTTAAGAATATGTTCTATTGTTTTGTTATCCATCGATGTTCAGTATTCTGATTTGAGGCTTCTCGCCATTAGCTCCTGCACCGCGTCAGCAGGTTTTTTATCCTCATTGATAACCCGATAAATTTTCTCAACAATAGGCATCTCAACATTAAATTTTCTGGAGAGAGCATATGCGGACTCTGATGTAGCAACTCCCTCGGCAACCATTTTCATACCGGCAAGAATATCATTCAGTTTCTCACCTCTTCCAAGTTTTACTCCAACGGTATAATTTCTGGAAAGCGATCCGGTACAGGTTAGTGCCAGATCTCCAAGCCCGCTCAAACCGCCAAAAGTTTTTTCCTCAGCACCCATTGCCATGCCAAGACGTGTCATCTCTGCAAGTCCCCTCGTAATCAGGGCCGCTCTCGCACTGGAACCCAGAGCAAGTCCATCTGATATCCCCGAAGCTATCGCCATCACATTCTTTAGCGCTCCGCCAAGTTCAACACCAAGCACATCAGTACTGGAGTATATTCTGAAGTAATCGGTATTAAAAACATCCTGAAGGAGCAAAGCAGTGCCCCGATCATGTGCTGCAACAGTCACTGCGGTTGGCAATTTCTTAACTACTTCTTCTGCAAAACTCGGCCCGGATAATACCGCTACATTTCTGCCAATCATATCCTGCAGAACATAAGATATTGTAAGAAGCGATCCATGCTCTATCCCCTTTGAAGCACTGACTACAACAGCATCATGACGAATACAGCTATCTATTTCAGCAAAGACCGAACGTGCAAACTGAGACGGTACAACATTCAATATGTAACGCGCCTTTTTGACAGCATCACGAATATTGTCTGTTACTTCTAAATTATTAGAGAGTGTGGTGCCAGGAAGATACAGGCTGTTCATGTTAGTACGCCTAATTTCAGCTACAACCTCTTTTTCATAAGCCCATAGTGATACATCATACCCCTTTGCAGCGAATAAGTTTGCAAGAGCTGTTCCCCAGCTCCCTGCGCCAATAACAGCAATATAATTCATTTTTTCTATCCCTCTTCCCTTGGTTATATGAAGGTAACTATTATAATTACCTTATCAGAAGAATATAAATCATAACAGAAATAATGTTGAGCAGTCACACTATCATTATTCGTGAGCAGTGTCTGAATTAATTTTATCCGGAATTTCATAATTTTACAGTCTGTATAAGTTATTTTACAAGAAATAGTTAAACCTCGGGTCTGCGACATAAAAGAGAAATTCCTTGAAACCTTCTTTTATGTCGCAGACCCGTAAGCTGACATTTTGTTGCTTTCAGAAGCAATATGATTATATAATTAGTTTGTTCAACTATAAATATTAGCGGTGTAATATATGGGAAATTAATGCTATTAGATAAGGTTACTGCAGTTGATACATTGAAACTGTCCATTTTCTTTATACTCTCCAGCCTTATACTGTTTCCTTCTTCCGGCTCAACTCAAGAAAATACAGAGAAAATACTCTATGAAAAGAACTCGCTTTACCAGTTTTTGAGAGTAGTAGAAGATGCAAGCAAGAAAGAGCGCTATATATACGTTGATAACCAGAAGAAACTGGCTCATGGCGGGATTAGTTTAGAATCTCCAGATACGCTTCTTTTCGAGTACGCCCGCATTTCTTTTATATCATTAGCTTTTATGGACAGGGAGCCCAAAGATGTCCTGTTTGTAGGTATGGGAGCTGGAATAATGCCGCGATATTTTATCAGCTATTATCCGGATGCGATGATTGATAATGTTGAGATTGATCCCGATATGGTAATGATAGCGAAAAAATATTTTAATTTTCAGGAAAAGGAAAATATGCAAGTACATGTTATGGATGGCAGAGTGTTCATCAAAAGAACCTCTCATAAATACGACATTATATTCCTTGATGCATACCAGGGTCAACATATACCGTTTCATCTTACGACCGTCGAATTCCTGAGGGAAGTTAAGAAAAGGCTGAAAGCCGGTGGAATTGTAGCATCAAACATACTTGCCGAAAATAAGAACAAGTTTTTTTATTCCATGATAAAGACTTACATACAGGAATTCTCTCAACTATATATATATAGAGGCATTGTATCTGATAATTTTATTTTCATAGCTACGGCAGATAAAACCAGAAAAGAAAGCATTCATGTATGGGTAAGGGCAAATGATTTAATGAAACACAAAAAATTCAATATAGATCTTCCGGTGATCGCTACGCAATCTCACGGCCACTATACTGATTATGAAATGGATGCCAAGATACTTACAGATGATTTTGCACCGGTAAATATATATAAACATATGGAAATCAAGTGATACGATGAGGGATCGGGATGATTAAATTTATTGTCTTTACGTGCGGTGCACTGGTCATGTCCTTTGAAATCCTGGGGAGCAGAGTACTTGCACCTAACTTTGGGAATTCTATCTTTGTATGGGGAAGCCTTATCAGTGTGTTTCTGGCAGGACTCTCTGCAGGTTATTATATGGGAGGAAAATTTGCAGACATTAACCCATCCACCCGGAAGTTAGGGCTTATAACTGCATTGCCGGGAATTATGTTTCTTACATTTCCTCTTTATGGCTATCCAATATCAAATTGGATCTTTGATATGGAACTCGGGATTCGCATGGCTCCGCTTCTGGCGTCCATAGTTCTTTTTTTCATCCCGTCAGTATTTCTTGGCATGGTCAGCCCATATACCGTAAAGCTGATGATCTGCAGTTTACACACGTCGGGCACTACCGTAGGCAGCCTATATGCTCTGTCAACTCTGGGCAGTATAGTGGGAACACTGGTGACATCTTTTTATTTAATTACGATTGCTGGTGTGAAGATGCTGATCATGGCGCAGGGCATTATTCTTTTGCTAATAACGGTTTCCCTGTTTATTATGAAAATAAGTTGTCTTATTGACACTGCACAAAATTCAGAAAAGTCCTCAATTCCGGGCAGTTAAAAAAAATATATCTATTTCAGGGATTTTTGCACTCTGGCCCACGTGTCTTTCAATGTAACCGTACGGTTAAATACCGGATGTCCCACAGATGAGTCGGAGTCAACA
>CAYPIT010000120.1:0-6686 GCA_964410825.1 uncultured Nitrospiraceae bacterium | reverse complement strand
AAGGATAGTGAATATTGCCCATAACAGTATAATATTTTTTGTACTCTTTAAAATAAGATTTGAGTTCAGAACTAGAGTCTATTCCCAGTTTCTTTAATCCGGCATGGATTTCTTTTTTTGTAAGAACTGACATTAAATTCTTCTTTGTATTTTGTTTATGATATTCTGACCAGGGAATTAGTCCCAAACAAATTTCAGTCCGGGATCAGGCCCTTTCCAATAAATTTGATTTAATATCGTTTCTACGTAAAAAAATGACGGAAAGTAAAAAATATATTTACACAAGATAAATAATATGTCAAGTTTTTTTTGAGAGGGGTATTGGAAATGATTAATTTGCATATAAAGGAGATATATGGTCTATTTAAGATTACAAATGCAGTTAGACTAACCCTGTATATAATAGAGTTACTTTAAAACGAATATTGGCAGGCAGGAAGCATAATATGGTAAACTTTAACCTGGATTGGCAGCAAGTTACTGTTAACTAATAAGAAAACTGTCTTAAATGGCGACGTACCCAAGTGGCTAAGGGGGAGGTCTGCAAAACCTTTATTCACCGGTTCGAATCCGGTCGTCGCCTCCATTATCCATTATCTGAAGCACAGCTCACAAAAACAGAAGCTGGGCCAATATCTTATGGACTGTTTCGGCAGCCCGGAACAACTCCTGACAATTAAATTAATGTTGCTTGTCTGAAACTGTTTGGATAATATATACCTATGTCATATCGCTTTGCAGTAAGGAAATATGCATTTAATCTGCTTATATCTCTAATAATTGGATGCCTTTTCCCCTTGGTGGGTAATGCCTCAGAAAGGGGAATTAATCTGCCTGATGAGACAACCGGGCATAAATTGATTGGTAATACTGATGACCGGATCAAAGAGGCTATCAGTTTGATAAATGCAGGTTTGCATTGCAGGGCAGAATCGATTTTGCTTGATATTAGCGGTAAAAAAATTAAGCAGAGAGGGATCGCTTATTTTCTGCTCGGCCGGCTATACAATGATCTGGGGCTTTATGAAAAAGCGGAGCAGTACCTTGCAGGTTCAGAGGGCTTTTATCCGTTGCTCGTGGATTATGCCCGAAAGTTGTTGCTTGATGTTTATGTTTCGACAGGAATGTATGAGGAAGCTGTTGCAACTTCTCAACTTATCAGGAACAACCTTTTAATGCAGTATGCCATGCAGTCAGAAATTAATTTATTATTAGTAATGAACAAGGACAAAGAGGCAAAAGAAGCATTCTACAGGTACACAAGAAGATATCCTGAAGACTGGGACTATAAATTAACATTTGCCGCGTTTCTTAACAGTCTCGGAAACATTAACGAAGCGATTAGTGTTTATAAAGATGTATATATCAGCGCTGTTCCCCTGTCTCAGGATGCACTTGATGCATTGAAAATTATGGAGGCCGATATTCTTACTACAAAGGAAACTCTTCAATTGGCAGATAATCTTTTCAGGAATAACGATTATGAAAAAGCAGAAATCCTTTATGAAGAGGTACTTGATTTAGTGGATAGCCAGAAGAAAACCAGGATCATGTTTTCGATAGGTATGAGCAGGTTTCGCTTAAAACGATATAGTGAATCTGCTGAGAGTTTCGGGTTTTCCAGTACCCCCAAGTGGATGTACTGGCGGGCCAGGTCTTTTTACAGGATAGATGATCGGTTTGGGTTTAACAGTGTCAAGAATGAGTTCGAGAAAAAATATCCGGAAAACAAACGCCTCGCCCTCTTATATCTTATGGAGGCTGATGAAATGCGGAGACAGGGCAACCTGGTGGGTGCAACAGAGAGTTATGAAAAAGTGGTGCCAAGATTTCCTGAAAGCGCTGAAGATGCCCTTTGGGGTCTTGGATGGATGAATTATTCAACCGGCAACTATAAAAGTGCACTAAACTATTTCTCAAAGCTTACTGATTATAATGATGACAGGCAATATTATAAGTATCTCTACTGGAAGGCAAGGAGCCAGGAGAGAATAACTGAAGAGTGTGTCAAGAGTAAGGATATAGAATCTGACTCCAACAATGATGGATGTAACGAGGATAGTAAATTTTTTAGCGGCCTGCCTTCAGACGGGAGTTATTACGGATATTTAATAAAACTGAAATCATCATCCGGAGCAGCTGCTGAAAAGATCCATTTTAAAAAACCGGCACAGCCTGATGGAGACGAATATAAGAGAATTGAGGCACTTGCGTTTATGGGAATGAGAGATGAGGCGACTGAAGAAATTGTTGATGTGTTAAAAAGGGCAAATACCGATAATCAACTTTTCTATCTTGGCTACATGGCAATGAAGCTGGGAAAGTACAAGGAAGTAATTAATTTTGCTGAACCGAGAGATGAGGCGGAATTCCTGCCATATTCATATCCGCCTGCCTATAATGAGATTATAGAGGATGCCGCTGAATCGGAAGGACTGGATAAATATTTGATAGCGGCATTGATCAGGGAAGAGAGCCGTTACGATCCCGAGGTGGTGTCATGGGCTGGTGCGGTTGGTCTTATGCAATTAATGCCTGCAACCGCCAATCAGGTCAACAATAAGATAAATGTGCACATCAAAGACTCATCAAACCTGCAAGACGTAAAGACTAATATACTTTTTGGTGCGCACTATCTGGCCGGACTTATAAAAAAATATGAAAAAATTCCGTTCGCGGTTATCGCATACAATGCTGGAGGGAATAATCTGGAAAAATGGCTGGCCAGATACTACAGGGATGACATTACGGAATTTGTGGAGCATATTCCATATAAGGAAACCAAAGAGTACATAAAAAAAGTATTAAAGAGTTACTGGCAGTACCGGAATATAAATGGATTGCCTGTCTCGGGTATACAGGACAGGAGTTTGCAGACTGTCAATGTTGCTGGCGAATACTGACCCCTGACACGTTAAAAATAACTATAATTTAGGGTTTACTTTTTGAAAATATTCTGATAATTTACAATCTAATGCAAGCAGAGTTGTTCAATTACATGAAGGGGGGAATTTCCTTGAATAAGCTTGAGATACTTGAAGATAGCATAACGAAAGTTATTGATAAAATAAGGATATTAACTGATAAGAATGAGTCGCTGAATAGTAAAATCACTGACTTGCAGGTGAATTTGAAGAAAAAAGATGAAGAATTGAAGTTGGTCAGAAAAGAGATAAAAAGTGTTGACCTGCTTAAGACAGATATAAAGAAGCTTAACTATGAGCGTGAGACAGTCAAGTCTCAGGTCGAAAATCTGCTGAGAGAACTTGAGTCAGTAGAACTTTAGCCAGAAACCAAAAGCATAACTTTACAGGGGTACTGATAATGCGTTCAGTGGAAGTCCAGATACTTGGACAGAGCTATTCTATCAAGACCGATGAGGAAGAAGATTATATTAAAACTCTGGCCAAATATATTGATGAAAAATTAAAAGAGATTTACAGTGTTGTTCCTAATATCACTCAGACCAAGGCAACCGTTATGGCTGCATTTGGGATTGCCGATGAGCTGTTCAAGATCAAAATGCAGCAGGAAAATCTGGATAAATTAATAGAGGAAAAGACAAAGGTTCTTTCAGGTTTTCTTGACTCATGAGGAGACATAAATCTCTTCACCTCTTTATCAGCATAGACCCATTCATTCCTTTCACATAATATACCATGGAAGAAAAGAACGAACAGATACAGGAACGTATTAAAAAACTCAAAAGGCTCAGGGAATCTGGCATAGAACCTTATGGCGGAGCATTCACTGCTAAAGACAAATCAACAGCGCTTCTTGATGAGTATGGTGAAAAGAGCAAGGATGAGCTTGATCAGGCTGGCCGCTTGTGTACAATTGCCGGACGTATCACAGCCTTTCGAAATTTTGGTAAAACCGCCTTTGCTCATATACAGGATGATAAAGGAAAAATCCAGATTTATTTTAGCAAAGATGTAATAACCGGAAATCAGGATATTTTTAAAAATATTGATATTGGAGACATAATCGGAATCAACGGAAAACTGTTCAGGACAAGGACGAATGAATTAACCGTACAGGTTGAGAGTTTCGCTCTTTTATGCAAATCTCTCAGACCATTGCCCGATAAATGGCATGGCTTAAAGGATATCGAGACCCGATGCAGACAGAGATATGTCGACCTGATAGTTAACCCGCATGTAAAAGCTCTTTTTTTAAAGCGCAGCAAATTTATTAAGTTGGTCAGGAATTTTTTTGATGGACGGGATTTTATAGAAGTCGAGACCCCGATGATGCACCAGATTCCCGGAGGAGCAACTGCGCGTCCTTTCAAGACGCATCATAACGCACTTGGTATCGATCTTTTTCTCAGGATCGCTCCCGAGCTTTATTTGAAAAAACTTCTTGTCGGTGGCTACGAAAAGGTATATGAAATCAATAAGAATTTCAGAAACGAAGGGATATCAGCCAAACATAACCCGGAATTCACCATGTTGGAATTCTACATTGCTTATGGGGACTATCTGTATTTGATGGACTTTACGGAAGAGCTGATCCCATTTCTTTGCCAGGAAATCGCAGGTAGCCTCAAGGTTCCCTTTGGAGAAAGCACTGAATCCGATGACCTGGATGTTATCAACTTTTCACCTCCATGGCAGCGATTGAGCATGATCGATGCAATGAAGCGGTATGGAGTTGACCCAATCGTTTTTAAAGATACAGCAAAGGCAAGAAAGTTTGCCTCTGATAATAAAATTTTAGTTGATAATAAGGCATCTCACGTCAAGGTGCTGGATGAGATATTCACCAAAAAGGTGGAGTCTGAGCTTATCCAGCCAACATTCATTACAGACTATCCGGTTGAGCTTTCCCCTCTGGCCAAGAGAAAGAAAGACACCCCTGAATTTGTGGAGAGATTCGAGCTGTTTGCCGGAGGTAGGGAGATCGCAAACGCATTCTCAGAGCTTAATGATCCTGCAGACCAGAGAGAGCGGTTCCTGGCACAGGTTGAGGCCCGAAAGATGGGAGATGAGGAGGCCAATTATATGGATGAGGATTTTGTAAGAGCGCTTGAACATGGGATGCCGCCTGCTGCCGGGGAAGGAATAGGTATCGACAGATTATTCATGCTGTTAACCAACACCCACTCGATAAGAGATGTCATACTGTTTCCTCAATTAAGACCGGAGCAGTTATGAATCTTACATATCACTTCTTCATAGCATGCCGGTATTTCAAATCAAAGAAGAAACAGAGGGGAATATCAATCAACACTTTTATATCCATTGCAGGCGTTACTCTTGGTGTGATGACTCTCATAACAGTGCTTTCGGTGATGAGCGGATTTCACGAGGATCTGCAGAAAAAAATCCTTGGTGTGAATGCTCATATTGTAATGCTGAGTTATCAGGGCAAGGTTCAAAATTATGCTGCAGTCAGAGAAAAGATAAACGGTATTGACGGTGTGATTGATTCCTCACCGTTCATATACGGACAGGTAATGCTCCGGTTTGGGGAAAGGGCTCAGGGAGTTGTTGTGAGGGGGATTGATCCTGTTACAGAGACTGGAACAACAAACATTCTTCAGGATCTTAAGGAGGGCAGTATCAGTAATCTAAACAACAGAGATATGCCGGGAATAATAATAGGAAGGGAACTTTTAAGAAGGCTCGGGCTATTCATCGGTGATACTGTTGACATTATATCTCCCATGAGCGAGGCAGGTCCTCTTGGTATGATCCCTAAAATGAAAAAATTCAGAATTGCAGGCGTATTTGAGGCGGGCATGTATGAATATGATTCAAGTCTGGCATTTGTTCATATTATTGACTTACAAAAATTTTTCCAGCTTGGGGACTCTGTTACAGGGATTGAAGTCAAGATAGAAGATCTTTACGATGCTGATAAACTGGCAAAAGATATTGAAATGATTCTGGGCCCTCCTTTTTATGCCAAAGACTGGATGCAGATGAACAGAAACCTTTTCTCTGCTCTCAAACTCGAAAAAATTGTGATGTTCATAATCCTGACCCTTATTGTTATTGTTGCATCATTTAACATTATCAGCAATCTGATCATGATAGTTATTGAGAAGGGCAGAGAAATAGCGATCATCAAGGCTATGGGGGCAACCAGTAAAGGGATAATGGCAATATTCATGATTCACGGGTTGATAATCGGAATTATAGGTACAGTTATAGGTGTTGCGGGTGGATACCTGCTTTGTCAGGTTCTGAAAAAATATAGATTCATACATTTGCCTGCTGATGTGTATTATCTCAGTTATCTGCCGGTCAAGATCGATATTTATGATTTTATTGTGGTGCCGGCAGCAGCGCTTCTGATCAGTTTTCTGGCAACTATCTATCCTTCACAGCAGGCTGCAAAACTTGACCCGGTTGAATCTTTGAGATATGAATGAGAAAAGAACTCAGGTATGTTTAAGCTAATATTCAGATTTATTACTATAACCATGTTTCTGGTGTTCATGACTATTGGGCTTGCTCTGTGGAAGGGTGGTGAGCCGTTCAAGTGGCTTGGCAAAGGCATTGGGATCATAGGGGAGTCAGTTACTGACTTCGGAGATTTTGTGGATAATGTTGTTGCGGGCGGTAAAAAAATAAGCAAGAAATACGATCAGCTCAAAGATGTTATCGATACGGACAAGAAAAATTAAGCTGGATGGCGAATGTGATTGAATGATATGGGATCTTTCATTGCTGTAA
>CAYPIT010000119.1:0-6708 GCA_964410825.1 uncultured Nitrospiraceae bacterium | reverse complement strand
GCGGCTTAAAAAATATGATCGAAAATGCTAAAATTAACGTTGAAACTGTAATCATCCCTTTAAATTTCGATATCTTCAGTCTATACATTTTTCAAAGAATGTTTTCAGTAGTGCCAAGAATTTTCTCTGTAATTTGGTTAGATAGACAACAGTATGGATTAAAATTCCATAAATAATATAAGGTATAAAGTATATAGATATAACCCCAATTAACAATAATTCTTTATTTTTAAATTATAAAATTTTTGCTTTTTTAACCTGAATAAGGTCATAAATGAAAAAAAGTCTGCCTGCACTGCAGTTAGGTGATTTAACAGTTAACCCTCCAATTATTCAGGGCGGCATGGGCGTAAGGGTGTCACGATCAAGTTTAGCTGCTGCAGTTGCGAATGAAGGATGTGTAGGGGTGATTGCCGGCGTAGGTCTCGGAAAGTTTGAAAACAGGCCAGGTGCAGAATATGAAGCTCTAAATAATGAAGCGTTAAAGAAGGAAATAAGAAAAGCCCGCAGCATGACAAAAGGAATACTTGGGGTCAATTTAATGGTAGCTCTCTCGAATTATGAATCTCTGGCCAAAGTTGCTGTTGATGAAGGCATTGATCTGATTATATCAGGCGCAGGATTGCCTTTAGATCTTCCAAAATTTGTAAAAAACTCAAAGACCAGACTCATCCCTATTGTTTCCTCAGAAAGGGCTTTAAAAATAATCTGTAACAAATGGAAAAGGACATATGACAGAATCCCTGATGCTGTAATTGTTGAAGGGTCCAAAGCGGGCGGTCATATAGGGTATGATTTCCAGGATGTTGTTGAAAATAAAACCCCATCACTTGATGATTTAATAACCGATATAGTGAAGTTCGCAAACTCTTTCGAACCTCAGATTCCGGTGATAGCTGCCGGTGGAATTTTTAATGGTAAAGACATCGCCCATTTTCTAAAATTGGGCGTTTCCGGTGTTCAAATGGGAACCCGTTTTGTATGTACCGATGAATGTGATGTTCATGAAAGTTTTAAACAGGCATATCTGGATGCTGCTAAAGATGACCTTGTAATCATAAAGAGCCCTGTTGGATTGCCGGGCAGAGTGATAAAAAATAAGTTCGTTGATGAGATTAAAAAAGGGGAAACCTCGCCTACAGCCTGCAACTATCAATGTCTGAGAACCTGCAGTCCGAAAACCGCACCTTATTGTATTGCCAAGGCACTGACAAGTGCAGCAGAAGGCGATCTTGATAAAGGTTTTGTTTTTGCCGGTTCAAACGCGTACAGATGCAAGGAAATTGTTCCTGTAAAAACGTTGATTGATGAACTGGTCGCAGAGACAAAAGAATATTTATAAAATTGTAGGGGCACGGCGCGCCGTGCCCCTACGCACAGCACCCCATTGAACATTATCTAAAATATTCCGTGGTCGAATTTCGTCTGGGGCAGGTATTCCCATTCCTCGCCTTTATTGAACTTGGCCTCTATATCAAGACACTTAAGAGCATATTCAAACGCATATGGTATACCAGGTCCGCCTGGGACAAACCCTGCAAGGATCATCCCGACAGATGCTGCCTCGAATATCTCTCCTGTTGTTGCTCCATTTTTTATCGCAGGTATTACATGAATTATGCATCTCGGCGAGCAGTAGGCCACTCCACCTGCCATGAACATAAGTTCTTTCACTTTTTTTGATAATGCCCCATCGGAAAAAATACTTGCGTAAAAATCGGCAAATGTCCTTCCGGGATCGGGGGTTACCGTGTTAATTATCTTAAACATCCTGGGAACAAACCCGCACTGCTTCTCCATATACTCATTAACTTCTTCTGTTGTCATTTTTTTGTCTTCTGACATAGCGGCCTCCTTTTGATTTGATGCTTCAGAGCATTGACAAAATAGTTTTGTTAGTTTTTCAAGAAAACCCATGACCTTTTTTCAAAGCCTTTAATTAAGCTAATTACTTGCCTCCTTTCTTGAGATTAAGAATTCCCTTTGTTACTTTGATCAATTTCCAGTAATTAAAGACAAACCGTGCTACAAATCAGTTTTTACAATTAATAGTTAGATGAAGACAATTTCGGTATAAAACAATTCTATACCAATTAATCTAAAAAATCACTATAAATATATCAATAATAATAGTTATTTTTTAAAAAAATCAAATCAGGCACAGATAATCAGATTTCCTGACAAAAATCACCTCTGTTCTGTTGAAACATCTTGAATTCTTGAATAAATCATGCAGTCCATATACAATACTTATCACTCTGAATGCGGGCGTAACTCAGTGGTAGAGTATCAGCTTCCCAAGCTGAGGGTCGCGGGTTCAAGTCCCGTCGCCCGCTCCATTTTCGCTACGGGTTGTGCGAAATACAGCAACAGATATTATGTCAAAGGGACTAATTCATATATATACAGGCGAAGGGAAAGGCAAAACTACAGCTTCTTTCGGGCTTGCGATGAGAGCTGCCGGTCATGGCAGGCGTGTCCTCGTCCTTCAGTTCCTGAAAAGTGGTATAAAAAACTCTGGAGAGCTGAGGTCAGCACGAAAGTGCGGTATAAAAGTAATAAAATTCAAAAATCAAACTTCGCCTCTTTTCGATTCTGCAGTCAAGATTTCGGAACTTAAAAAAACTATCAAAAGCGCCATTGCCCAGTCTATCGAAAAAATCGGGAGCGGCAAATATGATCTGATTATTATGGAAGAATTTAATAACGTTGTCAGTAGCAGATATACATCTATTGCTGATGTTCAAAAACTACTTAAGGAAAAACCCGAAAACCTTGAACTTGTATTCACAGGACGAAACGCCCCGCCTGAATTAATCAAAATTGCAGATTATGTAACAGAAATGAAAATGATAAAACATCCTGCAACAAAAGGGGGCCGGGCAAGAGAAGGGATAGAGTTTTGATTTTTTATCTTTAATGTTTAATCTTTTTTCGAAATTGTCCTTACATGATAGATTCGTTGCATTACAGTAACATGAGTCAGAACAAACATAATCCCCATTACCGGCTCCACCCATCCGGTGATTGCACCGAATACCATTAGTATAACTCTCTCAGGCCTTTCCATTATTCCTACCTTACAATCCTTTCCCAGCCCCTCGGCCCTGGCCCTCGTGTAACTTATAAGTAATGCCCCTACCATTGACCCAAGACTCATCCATATACCTGTCAAGGATTTGATATTAAAAAAATACCATGTAAACCCAAGAAATAAAAAAGCATCAGAATATCTGTCAAGAACAGAGTCAAGAAAGGCGCCGAAGTCGCTGAATTTGTTGTGCGCCTTTGCGACAGCGCCATCAAGTGTATCAAAAAATCCACCGACAAGAATAAGTACCCCTCCCCAGAATAAGTTGTGTGCAATTGTGACGGATGCAATAAGGGTTATGATAAAGCCCGTTACTGTGAGGGCATTCGGACTGATATTAATTTTTTTTGCGATGGATTCAAGCAGTGCTTCAAATACATGCGTATATTTATTGCTGATCATGGTAAAAATTGTAAGAGTAAAAAGTATGATTAGTCAAATGTTCGATTGATATTAAAATATAGGGTGGTCTTTAAGCGGATTTTTTTGCTGAAAGCAAAAACCTCGGAGTCCCGATACCTCGGGACGAGAATGAGTGATAAGACCACCCTGTATTTTAGTTGACGCTTATCAATTGCAAATTTCTACAAAAAAATCTAAAATGCAAAAAAACATTTCATGGCCTTTATTCTATGAGCAAAGATAAAATTATTAAACGATCACAAATAAAAGAGATCATATCTGGTTTGAAAAGCACCGGCAAAAAAGTCGTCTTTACAAACGGCTGCTTTGATATTATTCATGCAGGACATGTACGCTATCTTGCCGGGGCAAGAAATCTGGGAGATATCCTTCTCATAGGCCTGAATTCTGACACATCTGTATCCAGCATAAAACCGGGACGGCCATTAATGCCGGAGAATCAGAGGGCAGAAGTGCTTTCTGCCCTCGAATCAGTTGATTATGTAGTTCTTTTTAATGAAGAAACCCCTTATGAACTCATTAAAGAACTTAAACCCGATGTTCTTGTGAAGGGCGCTGACTGGAAGAAGGAAGATATTGTCGGCAATGATATTGTAAAAGAGGTCCGGACAATATCTTTTGTTGAAGGGATTTCTACAAGTGAAATCATCAAGAAGATTCAGGGCCTATAAATATCGATGTTGGACATCGATAGGAACAACTCTCCTATCACCCATGATTTTCAAAATGAAAGAAAGCAAGAAAAGGTTGAAAACTCATGCCTCCCCAAAGCAATATAACTTGGAGGAGACATGATAGATTAGTACCCTATATTATTGTTAATTAGGCCATACGAACGAGTTTCTATCGCCGTAAAGCTCTTCCGGAAGTCTCGGTCTTGAATTAACCGGCAGGGGAGCGATCCCGTTTGCGCCAAACCATTTCTGATAGATTTTCTCGTATGTTCCATTTTTAATGATGTCCTGAAGTGCGAAGCTCACTGTGTCTCTCCATTTGCTATCATTGGGAGCAGTTCCAATTCCGTAAAGACCGGGGCTGAAGATAGGACCTACTGGCTCGTAATCAACACCTTCTGCTCCGGCAACACCGGCAATGATCGGGGTATCCTGTATATATGCGTCAACTTTATTCGTTTTCAGCGCAAGAAAACACTCAGCATTATTTTGAAATGCCTTGATGTCAAAGTCCTTGTTACAGCCCATTTCTTTCAGATAATTCTGACCTGCTATATAAGCATTTGAACCCTGAGTAACAGCCATTCTCTTACCACAGATGTCCATAGGAGTTTTAAATTTGCCTTTCTTGGCATAGAAAATCTTTCCTGTCCAGAGGTACGGAGGCTCTGCATAATCAACCTGCTCGTCACGGCTTCTGGTATGGCTCATGCTTCTTACAGTAAGGTCTATTCTCTTATTCGCGAGAAATGCTATTCTTGTCTTGTTATTCACAACCACCCAATCAATCTTGAGTTTTTTGCCCATCATGTTGCCAATCTGCTCAGCCATCGCCTTTGCAATGTCAATATCAAAGCCTATCAGGCCTTTCTGGGGATCCAGTAAACTCAACGGTGGCACATCAGTACCATGGCCAATCTTTATGACCCCCTTCTTCTTGACCACATCATAAGTCGATTTTGCAGCAAGCGCAGACGATGCTATGCTCACCAGGAACGAAAGTACTAACAACACAACTAAACTGCGTTTCTTCATGCTGTAACCCTCCTTTTTTATTCGGGACCTGTTAGAAAAGTCCCATTTTGACAGTTGTTTTTTTAATCTGGGCTGTCTATAAAGTCTTTATAATCTGATTCTGGACAGAATGTCCGTTTGAACCTGACAAAAGATTATAGTAGCAAAAGCAATCTTTATGCCATTAGTTAACTACTTGAAAAGAAAGACTTCTACAGAATCATACCAAACATTTATCTGTCTAAAGTTTAGACAGACAGCCTATTTATTAGACAGTAATTCTTAATCAAGGATAATTTTTTTCCGTAGAGTATCTCTTGCTATGCCTAGCAATTTTGCAGCAAGTACCTGGTTATTGTTTGTACGTTCAAGGGCTTTTTGGACCAGGATTTTTTCGAATTCTGCTATCCCTTCTTTGAATATATTTTTATTTTCTTTATCAAGAAGCATGTTAGCAGCACTTGAAAGAATTGAATCAAGTTCCTGCAAATCTGTTTGATCCAGAATTTCTTTCTTTGGCCATTCGCAATCTTCCGGAGAAAGAAAATCTTTCTGGCAAATTACTACACCCCTTTGAATAATACCTTGAAGTTCCCTTACGTTTCCGGGCCAGGGATAATTCTTAAGTTCCGACATTATCTCCGGTAATGCACCTTTAACTTCTTTCGCAAGTTCTCTATTAAACTTCTGAACGAAATATTTGACAAGATTATCGATGTCATCTTTTCTTTCCCTGAGAGGTGGTATATTAATACTAACAACATTTAACCTCCAAAAAAGGTCCTCTCTGAACTCTCTTCTTTCTATAAGCCTTTTAATATTCTTATTAGTGGCAGCTATTATCCTCACATCTGTTATTATGCATTCCTTGCCTCCCAATCGCTCAAAACACCCGTCCTGAAGCACTCTTAACCACTTGGCCTGAACAGGTAAAGGCATGTCTCCGATTTCATCGAGGAACATAGTACCGGTATCGCACTGCTCGAACTTTCCTATTTTTTCCCTGTCAGCTCCGGTAAAGGCGCCTTTTTCATGTCCGAACAACTCACTTTCAAGAAGTGTTTCAGGTATAGCAGAACAATTTACCGGCAGAAATGGTCTGTTAGCCCTTTTACTATGTTGGTAAATAGCCCTTGCAACGAGTTCCTTGCCTGTCCCGGTCTCTCCTGTAATAAGCACCGTTACATCGCTTTCTGCAACCTGGCCGATCTTCTTATAAATATCAAGCATCGCAGCACTCTTTCCTATAATCCTGTCTCCCTTTATATCTTCTGCCCCATCAAACGAGACAGGTGTAGATATGTTTTTGTCGATAATCGCTTTTTCGAGCAGAGATATCAGCTGGGCATTATCAAATGGTTTCATAAGATAATCATAAGCTCCATACTTCATGGCGGTAATAGCCCTGTCAGAAGTGCTATGAGCTGTCATCATGATTACGGGCAGATCCGGGTGTTGTGCTTTTAATTTTTTGAGAGTTTTCAGACCGTCCATACTTGGAAATTG
>CAYPIT010000118.1:0-6768 GCA_964410825.1 uncultured Nitrospiraceae bacterium | reverse complement strand
AAATCAATCTAATGAAGTATCGAATCGTGCAAAAGGTTTTGTGCCAAAGATATAACAGGAACAGCCACTTGGAGGTTTATCTGCAGGTTGTGTATTTAAAAATCCGGTTGGAAATACCGCGGGAAGCTTAATAGATAAAGCGGGATGCAAGGGGGTTAAGGTCGGGAACGTCGAAGTGAGCAAGATACATGCAAACTATTTTATTAACAGAGGGAAGGCGACTTTCGGGGACTTCATTGAGCTGATTGAAATAGTCAGGACAAGAGTAAAGAATCAAAGCGGTATAACGCTTGAGCCTGAAATAAAAATTATTGGTGAGAAGGGATGACAAAAGGACTGGTTACAAAAAAAAGGATAGGAGTTCTGATGGGTGGTCAGTCTTCTGAAAGGGATATTTCCATAAGAAGCGGTCTGGCGATATATCAGAGCCTTCAGGAACTCGGCTATAACTCTGTGCTTGTGGATGTAGGCAAAGACATAGTTAACCTGCTGAAGAAGGAAAAAGTGAAATTTGCCTTTCTTGCACTTCATGGGGGAACAGGCGAAAACGGTGCAATTCAGGGGTTGCTTGAAGTACAGGGGATTCCTTTCTCTGGTTCGGGTATTCTTGCTTCGGCCCTTGCGATGGATAAAGAGGCTTCAAAAAAAATATTTTCATTTCATGGAATACCGGTTGCACCATTTATCGTATTAAAAAAGGCGCGAGGCGGTAAAAAACAGAAAGTGAAGGATGATCAGAAAAACGGTGAGATAGATGCTGCAGGCGTATATGTATTCCCCAATTTTCCAAGACCGTCTTTTGATCTGCCCTGGGTTGTCAAGCCTGCTGCAGAGGGCTCCAGCATTGGTGTCAATATCATCAGGGAAGAAACTGGGTTGAATCCATGCATCGAGAAGACATTTTCTTTTGGAGACAGAGTTGTTGTTGAAAAATTTATCAAAGGGAAAGAACTTCATGTAGGCATAGTTGGTGACAGGATCCTCGGTGAAGTTGAGGTAAGACCTTCGCTGGAATTTTATAACTATGAAGCAAAATATACTTCAGGGCTGACCGAATATATTATGCCGCCTGAAATTAACGAGGCAACTTTGGCCAGTGTTAGAGACATGGCTCTTAAGGCTCATCTCAGTATTGGGTGTGCCGGTATCAGCAGAGTGGATTTTATGGTGGACGAAGATAACAATCCTTTTATTCTTGAAGTTAATACGTTGCCCGGCATGACCACAACAAGCCTGCTTCCAAAGATTGCAGGCTCTGCGGGTTTAAGCTTTAATGATCTTATAGAGGAGATTATCAGAGTTGCGATCTAAGAATAAAAAACGTAAATCAGCGTACCGGCGCGGAGAAAAAATGGCCAGTTTTTTAAAAAGGGGGACTATTTTCTTCCTGATTATCGTTTTTTTTTCGATAGCGTTTCTTGGAGTAAAATTATTGACGCAAAAATTTTATGTCAGAGAAATTCTGGTGTTCGACAATAACCATCTTGACACAAAAGAAATTATAGCAAGTGTGAAAATACAAAAAGGCGAGTCTTTTTTCGACATTAACCTTAATGAAATTGACAAAAGGCTAAAACAGAATAGATGGATTAAAAAAGTGACGTTGAGGAAACAGTTCCCAAATACCCTGATTGTCAAAGTTAAAGAAGCTGTTCCCAAGGCACTATTGAGCAGAAAAAAGCGGCTTTATCTCGTTGACGAAGACGGCAAAATCCTGGAGAGAATGAAAGGTGTGACCACACATTTTCTTCCGGTAATTAAAGATATAAGCCCTAAAAACGAGAAAGAGATGTCGGAAGCGATAAAAATGGCTGATGTTTTATCTAAAAAAAATATGTTTGCTAACAAAGAGTCTGTTGAAATCGGAATTGAATCGTACGGGCTTAAGTTAAACATAGATGGTGAGATCATTAAAGTGGGGTATGGAAACTATTCTGCGAAATTTGACAGGTGGATCGAACTTGAGCCGGAGATCAGGCGAAAAGGTCTGCCTATCAAATATGTAGACCTCAGATTTAAAGACTCTGTGATAGTGAAGCCACTAAAACCGGTACTTGGAGAGACATCTTAACTATGCACTTTGGATTTATAAAAGATGTGTCAATGAAGCATGACAGACTGATAGCAGGTCTTGATATAGGTTCAACAAAAGTATGCGCTGTAGTTGGCGAGGTAAGTTCAGGCAGGAAATACGATGGAGGAGATTTTGCCCGGAATGTAAACTCTGTCAGTGCATCCTTGGAGGTTCCTCTATTTAAAAAATTAAATAATGGCGGCATAAACATTATTGGTCTTGGCGTGGCCCCTTCTATGGGAATGAAAAGAGGCGATGTGTCCAGCATAGAACACACAGTAGAGTCTATTAGTAAGGCTGTAAGGGAAGCGGAGATAATGGCCGGCGTTGAGATAAAGGCTGTACATTTAAGTATTACAGGAAGGCATGTGGATTTTCTTTCAAGCCATGGCGTCATAGCTGTAAAAGACAGAGAAATAGGGCAGAAAGAAGTGGATAGCGTTATAGAGGCGGCAAAAGCGGTAGCAATCCCGTTTGACAGGGAAATGTTGCATGTAATACCTGTTGGATTCAGTGTCAATGGACAAAATGAAATTACTGATCCGCGCGGAATGGCCGGCGTAAGGCTCGAAACGAATGTAAGGATTATTACAGGTGCTTCAACATCAGTGCAGAACCTGGTTAAGAGCTGCCGTAAGGCAGGTATTGATGTGATTGATGTTGTATTTCAGCCGCTTGCATCAGCTGACGCGGTTCTGACAGATGATGAAAAAAATCTTGGAGTTGCGATCGTTGATATCGGAGGCGGTACAACTGATATCGCTATTTTTCATGAAGGGAATATCTGCCACTCTGCTGTACGGGCCATAGGGGGTAATAATTTCACAAATGATCTTGCGATAGGTTTAAGAATTCCTACACTTGAGGCTGAGGATATAAAGACAGAGTATGGCTGTTCGATGCTTTCGATGATCAGGGAAGACGAGTATATCGAGAACAGGCGTAACGGCGGCAAGTTGTCAAGCAGGATTCCGAGGCGGTATATAGTTGAAATACTGCAGCCCCGTGCGGAAGAACTGCTTGGGTTGGTCAAAGATGAAATTACAGAAAATGGTTTTCAAAAGAATTTAAATTCAGGAGTGGTTCTCACAGGAGGAACTGTATTAATGGAAGGCATGGATGCCATGGCCGAGAATATTCTGGAACTTCCGGTCAGGATAGGAAGTCCCGCTGTATCGAGGGGAATTAAGGACGATATTTCTAATCCTGCGTATGCCTCTGCAGTTGGATTAGTCATATACGGAGCTAAAGAAATAATCGAAACTGCAGAACTGAATAACGGGAGCATGTTAACCGGGATGAAGACAAGGATGAAGGACTGGTTTGGAAGTGCGTTTGGTATTTTTTGATAATGTTAAATATTTTAATAAATCAGAATAAATATATTTAAAAGGAGGTCTATATGCAAATTTTTGAAATGGAAGAAATGCAGAACAGGACAGCAAAGATTAAAATAGTCGGAGTTGGGGGTGGAGGAAGCAATGCGGTGAACAGCATGATAGCTTCGAGTTTAGACGGGGTTGAATTTATAGCTATCAATACAGATGCCCAGGCACTGGAGACTTCCCTGGCCCACCAGTGTCTGCAGATAGGCAACTCTTTAACTAAAGGTCTCGGCGCCGGAGCTAATCCCGAAATCGGGAGGCAGGCAGCGATTGACGACAGGGACTTGATAGAAGAGTCGCTGAAGGGTGCGGACATGGTGTTTATAACAGGCGGCATGGGTGGTGGCACCGGAACAGGAGCGTCTTCTATTGTCGCAGAGACAGCGAAAGAGCTGGGGATATTAACAGCGGCTGTAGTAACGAGACCATTCATGTTTGAAGGAAACAAAAGATCAAGAAATGCTGAACAGGGAATAAAGGAACTAAGAAAACATGTAGACGCAATTATCATTATTCATAACAACAGGTTGCTGGAAATTACTGAAAAACATACTCCATGGCTTCAGGCCCTGAATCTTGCGAATGATATTCTGAGACAGGCTGTAAAAGGAATATCTGATTTAATACTTGTTCCCGGATTGATAAATCAGGATTTTGCGGATATAAAGACGATATTGTCAGAGAGTGGCAGGGCACTTATGGGTATAGGAGATGCAGAAGGCGAAAACAGAGCTGTAACAGCTGCCAAGATGGCAATCAAAAGCCCCCTGTTGGAGGAGACCTCCATTGATGGTGCTAAAGGTGTGTTGATCAACATCACTGGAGGTTCCTCCCTTTCCTTTCATGAGGTTCATGAGGCAGCCAGCCTTGTCAGGGAAGCTGCCGACGAAGATGCTGAGATAATATTCGGTTCTGTAGTAGACCCTGATCTAGATGATAAAATAGTTGTGACCGTAATCGCAACAGGCTTCGAAGAGAAGCCACGTGCAGTTATGCCTTCATACGATAAATGGAGGCCTTCAAGAGATCTAAATACCCTTAAGGGATCCAGCAGGGTATTAGCAAAGGATACGCTAACAGATGACAATGAAGTCTATCTTGATGTCCCTACATTCATGCGTAAAAAAGGTCTAAAAGAACACAGGAAAGTAAAGACGGGTTTGTAAAGATAGATAATGCGTTTTACAAACATCTTTATTCCGACATTACGTGAAGTTCCTGCCGAGGCTGAGGCTGTTAGTCATATATTAATGCTTCGCGCCGGGTTTGTGCGACAGCTCGCTTCCGGTCTATATATATATCTTCCTCTTGCTATGAGGGTTATTGAGAAGATAAACAGGATTATCAGAGAAGAAATGGATGCGATCGGAGCTCAGGAAATATCTATGCCCGCACTTCATCCCGCAGACATTTGGCAGCAAACCGGCAGGTGGGACGAGATAGGGGATGAAATGTTCAGGCTGAAAGACAGGGGCAGCAGGGACATGTGTCTTGGAATGACCCACGAAGAGATTATTACATGGCTTGCTTCAATCGAAGTTCGCTCATACAGAGACCTTCCGCAGATCTGGTATCAGATACAGACCAAATTCAGAGACGAGGCGCGGCCCAAAAGTGGAATACTCAGAACCCGTGAATTTATCATGAAAGACAGTTACAGTTTTGATAAGGATGAAGATGGGCTTGCAGAAAGTTATCAGAAGCACGCTGATGCATATCAAAAAATTTTTAAACGGTGCGGACTCAAGTTTTACCAGGTCGACAGTGATCCGGGCATGA
The DNA here is from genome assembly GCA_964410825.1 of uncultured Nitrospiraceae bacterium. Lineage (GTDB taxonomy): Bacteria > Nitrospirota > Thermodesulfovibrionia > UBA6902 > UBA6902 > CAZVHL01. Next base: position 1,530 of record CAYPIT010000118.1, on the reverse strand, counting down.
TGGGCGGAGCTACCGCACATGAGTTTATGGCTCCAAGCCCTGCGGGGGAGGACATAATCGTTTTCTGCAGTAAATGCGGATATGCTGCAAATGTTGAACTTGCTCTTTCAAATCCTCCTGCCCAGGGAAAGATGCCTGGCTTGTTGGAGGATCTAAAACTGGAAGACATTACAACTCCTGAGAAGAGGACGGTTGCTGAAGTATCCGGATTTTTGAAAGCGGACGCAATCTTTTTTATAAAAAGTCTCCTAATGATCGGTAGTGACGGTCCGTTCCTTGCGCTTGTAAGAGGTGACCAGGAACTTCACGAAAACAAACTCAGGAGGATAGCCGGGGGGTTCAGGCCTGCTCAGAAAGATGAGGTCAAGGATATCCTCGGTGTTGAAGCCGGTTTCATTGGCCCTCATAATAATAAACTGAAAAAAATAGCGGATAACTCCCTCAAGGACGGTATTTACATTTCAGGTGCAAATAAAGCGGGCTTTCACACAAAGGGCATTAAACCGGGATTGCATTTTGATGCCGAGTGGTATGACATACATGTTGCCGGATCCGGGGATTCCTGTTCAAAATGTGGCGCTGAATTAACCGAAGAACATGTAATCGAAATAGGGAATATTTTCAAACTTGGAATCAAGTATTCTGAACCGTTAAAGGCTATGTACCTTGATGAGAACGGCAAAGAGATGCCTGTAATAATGGGTAGCTATGGTATTGGCCCTGCCCGGGTCGCAGCGGCGGCTGTTGAGCAAAATCATGATAAAGATGGGATGATGTGGCCGGTTAGCATAGCGCCGTTTGATGTGGAAGTGGTTCCACTGGCAACTGATGACAAAGATGTTTCGATTACTTCGGAACATATTTATGAGCAGCTGAATACAGCGGGGGTAAGTGTGCTTATGGATGACAGAGATGAAAGGCCCGGCGTAAAATTTAAAGATGCTGATCTGATCGGGATTCCGTGGCAGATAGTTGTCGGGCAAAAAGGTCTGAAGGATGGAGTAGTTGAACTTAAATCAAGAATGACAAAAGAAATCGAGAAACTTCCTCCATCCGATGTACTGGAGCGGTTAAAGGGCATTTAAATTCCTTTCTTGTGCATTTATATTCAATTTTCCTAATGTACATGCCGCCCGCTCATGGGCAGTCCAAGCATATAAACAGCAGAAAGAACAATAACAATTGCATACAGTGACATGGCCAGTGTCATTTTATATACATGATAAAGAGGCTTTTGATAATGCTTCAACAAACGGTACAGCACATATAGAGTAAAGCCAAATCCAACAAGCAATATACCCATCTGAATAAAGAAAATAGGTCCCAGTCCTAACAATGGTTCAGGGTTCCAGTTCACTGACAGCGATGTGCCGATACCTAAATTCTGCAGAAAACGCACTGTTACAGGTACAGCTATCGGACTTTCGATTAGTAGATGCTGAATGTTGTGGGCAAAGTGAAGTCCAACGCCCAGAGGGATAAAAAGAAAAGCGAAAACATACGGTTTGAAGACTTCATCGACGAGTTCTA
>CAYPIT010000117.1:0-6972 GCA_964410825.1 uncultured Nitrospiraceae bacterium | reverse complement strand
CCACGAATGGAAAAATAATGTAATACGATTAAAATTACCACTACAAAATTCATGAATAAAGTCTTTAACCTTAAAAGTAAATCCATGCTCTCTCAGGTAGTCGTATATATGGTCTATGTCAATGAATATCCCTGACAGAAAGCAAGACAATGCCATGCTCCACGATTTAAATAAAAGGTAGAGAATACCTGCAACTAAAGCTGATGATGCTAAATGATATTGAGGTTTCACTGAAGTTATTTATTGTAACATTTTTGATAGTGATTTTTTAAGAGGATGCTGACTCATGTTTAGGGGACAGAATTATTATTTAGTTTCTTGTTTCTTTTTCCCTTTGGGTTGATTGAATTGTAAGCACTTATTATAAAAATCGTGTATCCTACTACCGAGGCTTAGCCTCGGTATATTTACAGAAATGTTTTCGGATGCATTCCATGGCAACTTTGACACCGCATTGCTCGTTTCAGCTAATAGTGACTTAAAGGGACTTGTGCTGACTATAAAAGACTTATTCCCTGATAAAAAAATAGTCGCAACATTTCCTCCAAATCGTTTTTCGATAGAACTATCAAGATGCGTTGATAAATATTTTGTTATTGGACGTGGAACAATAGCAAAGAGCCTTTTACCTGAACGGGTGAAGAAAAAAGATGGGTTCATTTTAAGACAGCCTTCGAGATGGAAGTAAGTTAATCAATCTGAGACTAACTACCCCTCTGCACTATTAATTGTGGGTAATTGAATGTGATACAGGGGAAAACTCCCCTGTACCACATTCCTTTTACTACCTGCCGAATTCTTTGTCAATAGTTCTCTTTATATCATTGACTGATTTACCCTGCTCATGTAACTGGGCGACCCTCAAGGCCTCCTTCTGGCAAAGAGCTCACCCGGCTCCATGATTTTCAGTAAAACAACTCAACAGGGACTTGTGACGAAACGGCGGCTGATCACAATAGCAGTAACAGAAAACCTCATTCATAATATCCGGATATTTTTTAGCAACTGCATATGCTGCACGCACCTGACCCCTGAACATGGATGGATCAAGCACAGGCCTTGTTTCCTTGCCGGTTAATTGAAAAGATTTGCCTGACTCATTTGCACAACCAGTAACCGTTAAAGCAAATGATGCTACTACCAATGCCATTATGACCCATAACAAAGTCCCAGACTTCTTGTCCATTTATCCACCTCCCTTCGATTCATTATTATTCATCAAAACTAATAGTCCATAATCAACTAATATATTGACCTGATTCTGCCTGTACGGCGATCAAAAATAATGATATCCACTACTTCATTTCTGTCTTTTATCTTGACCCTTATGAACCGGCCTCTTTTTTTATCGAGCTCAACACCAAGACCCTTTTTTCGGTAATAATTAATCAACGCCTCCTTGGCTTCATCATGGCTCATGTTCGATTTGCAATTTCCGTATTCACTGCATCGCGGACAGAAATCCCCGTATGGAGTTACAGGCCCTTTATGCCCGGCAAAGGAACCCGTGCTCTGTATTAAAATTAATACAGAAATTAAAAAAAACGCTGTCACATATTTATTTATCATACCCTTCAATCTAAGTTACTAAATAATATTGAAGAAATTGTGAATATTATTTTTATGTGTCAAAAAATATAACTGTAAATCTGGAGCCTTTTTTCAGCTCGCTCTCGACTTCAACTTTTCCCCCCATAACTTCAACAAGTTCCTTGACTATAGCTAATCCAAGTCCCTTGCCGTTTGAACGTTCATCCTTGTAAAACCGTTCAAAAATTCTGTCGGTTTGATCTTTAGCTATGCCTGCACCTGTATCTTCAACAGACAGGTAAAAACTTTCATCACCTGAACCGCATTTCCCCCAGGTTATTACTATTCCCCCATTTTCGGTAAACTTGTAAGCATTTGAAAGGAAATTTTTTAAGATAATATGCAGTTTTTCAGGATAGGTCTTAACGGTCATCGGATCATCCTCTGACTTTAAATAAAGTCCCTTTTCCTGGATCATTTTTTTCATCCCGTCTGTCACTGATTCAACAAATTCCCTGAGATTAATATCTTCAGGCATACCTTTCTTGAAAAAACTTGCCTCTGCTCTCGTGATATCTTCTATGCCTTCCACAAGAGAAATGATTCGCTCTATTTCGGCCCTGATATTTTCTATTACCTTACGCGGATCAGAAATTATTCCGTCTTCAATAGCATCAAGATTACCCTTGATAATTGTCAGTGGAGTACGAAGTTCATGCGCTATATTTGAGGTCAGATGCTTTCTCAAGGCATCTTCCCTCATTAGCGCTTCCGACATATAATTAAACGATTCTGACAGGTTATCAATTTCATCCTTAAACCTCTTTTTCGGCAAAGATTCATGAACAGAAAAATCCCCTTTAGCTATTTTCTCGGCAGAAGATGTCAACCTTCTCATCGGATTGGAAAGAAAAATCGTGAACAATACAGATAACAACAGGGCGCCACCGCCGGCTATCAAAAAAGAGATTATCAAAAACTCCCTTCCCCTCTTTTTGAATATCTCCTCCTTAAGGGGAATCAACCCTACCCTCTCAAGCTGCCTTATATATATCTTCCCTAATTCTCTCCCTTCAATGTACAGGGGATACCATGTAAACTCCACATCCTCGGAGGGTCGTATCAGAAATGATTCCATTCTGTTTCTCATATTGGAGTCCATTTTAAACATAACATCAGCAGATGAGAGGATCTGATTACCACCGGCATCTTCGACGTACGACTCCATGCCCAGCATCAACCCCCAGTGAAGTGTTTCATGAAGTTTTGATACGTTCCATTTTTCATCACTGTAGCTGCCTTCCACAGAAGCGATAACCCAGTAAATATGGTCTTCCCTGGTGCCTCCCATGAAATCATTAAAATCATTTATTACCAGCTTTTCAAAGACAATATTGGAGATAAGTGCGAGTAAAATCACAAATATGAATGAAAGGAATAGCTTAGTCCTCATCAGGCAGACCGATAAACCTGTAACCTATTCCATAGACAGTTTTTATATACGACGGGTTTCTTTGGTCATCTTCGATCTTGTGACGAATATTTTTGATATGCGCATCTATGGTTCTGTCATAGCCCTCAAAGTCATAACCAAGGATTACATTGACCAGTTGAAGCCTGCTGAAGACCTGACCCGGACGATCAGAAAGGCACTGGAGCAATTTAAATTCAGTGGGGGTAAGAACCACTGTCGATCCCTTTTTCGCTATTTCAAAACGCAATGAATCTATAACAAGATCCATATTGTTGAAACTTTTTATCTCTTTTGTACCCTTTGCTCTCCTTAACAGGGCCTTTACTCTCGCCACAAGTTCTCTCGGGCTGAACGGTTTAACAACATAGTCATCAGCGCCTAACCCAAGCCCTGCGACCCTGTCATCTTCATCACTCTTCGCGGTCAGCATAATTATAGGCAGATCAGAGTCTCTTCGGATCGTCTCACAAATATCTTCTCCATCCATATCCGGAAGCATCAAGTCAAGGATTATCAGATCAAAACCTTCCTTGAGCAACGACACAGCCCTCTCGCCGGTATGGGCTATAGTAACTTCAAACGCATCCTTTTCAAGATAAGCCTTAACGATTTCAGCTATTTTGGACTCGTCTTCAACAACAAGTATCCGACCGCCATTCATGGAGACATAATAACACAAACATTATGAATTATTTATGAAAAACACTCCGGTTCATCTTGCCAATAAGAGGCAAAAATGATAAGCTGATATCCGATGGGTATAATACACGCCCTGAGCAAGGTAAATGAAAAAATCGACCACGCTGCCTTTAAAGCAGGCAGGCTCCCTGACGACATAAAGCTTGTCGCAGTTTCTAAAACTGTAAAATCAGATAAGATCATAGAAGCTGTTAAGGCAGGTGTTGTAATTTTAGGTGAAAACAGGGTACAGGAAGCAAGTGAGAAAATCTCAAATCTCAAATCTCAAATTTCAAATTCACCTGTTGAATGGCATTTAATAGGTCACTTACAGAAAAACAAGAGTAAAACCGCAGTCCAGCTGTTTGATTTAATACATTCGCTTGATTCACCCGAATTAGCGGATATTCTTGATAAATGCTGCGGACAGGTCGGCAAGAAACAAAGGGTATTGATCCAGGTCAAAATTTCGGACGAAGCTACGAAGCATGGTGTTCCGGAAAAAGACCTCATTGGACTAATTGAGAAAGTAGAAAATCTGGATAACCTCGAACTTGAGGGCCTGATGACAATGCCTCCGTTTTTTGATGACCCCGAAAGAGCCCGTCCCTATTTCTCAAGGCTCCGGCGTCTGAAAGATGAGGCGGCCTCAAAGGGTTTTGCTCTGAAGGAATTGTCAATGGGGATGTCCGGTGATTATGAAGTTGCGATTGAAGAGGGCTCTACCATGGTGAGAGTTGGAACAGCGATATTTGGAGAGAGAAATTATTGAGTTTAAAAAAAATTAAACGGACTGAAATTCTAACATTAAGATCAAAAAGCCAGTATAATAGGACATCATGAAAACCGGTTTCATTGGCGGTGGTAACATGGCAGAAGCTATGATAAAAGGCATGATCTCTCAGGGCATGCAGGATATCTTTGTATCCGAACCTGTAGAAGAAAGAAGGAACTATCTTGCTAAAAATTACAATGTTCAGACAACTGCATCAAATACAGATGTTACTACCGCCTGCAACATTATAATCCTTGCTGTGAAACCCCAGAATATTGATGATGTCCTTAATGAAATAAGAGATACAGTAACAGAAGAAAAAACGGTGATGTCGATTGCAGCAGGCATTAAGCTGGCTTATTTGTCATCAAAGCTTAAAACCAACAAACTTATTCGAGTTATGCCAAACACTCCGGCCCTTGTACAGGAGGGAATGTCTGTCATGTCTTTGTGTGACTGCTTTTCGGACCCCGGGCTTTCGGCTGTCAGAGACATCCTTATGTCAATAGGAAAAGTTATCACACTGCCTGAAAAATATATGGATGCAGTCACAGCTCTCTCAGGCAGCGGACCTGCATTTATCGCCCTGTTTATCGAGGCGATGACAGAAGGTGGAATAAAAGCGGGGCTATCCAAAGATAACGCGCTGATGCTCGCTGTGCAGACGGCTGTAGGTACTTCAAAACTGATTGACACCGGCATAACCCCGTCGAGGTTAATCGAAATGGTAACTTCACCGGGGGGGACTACAGCCGCCGGGCTTAAGATATTTGATGAAAATAAATTCAAGGATACTGTTGCATCTGCAATCGAGGCAGCCAAAAGCAGATCAGAGGAATTTGGCAGGACCGCTTAAAGATCTTCTGTCTATGTATTAGGAGGTTACTCAATGTTTATATTTGGAAATCTATTTCACGCTGTAGCAGTCATTCTTGACACCGTACTGACTCTCTATATGTGGATAATAATAATTTCTGCCCTTTTAAGCTGGGTTAATCCCGATCCATATAATCCAATAGTAAGATTTCTTTACTCTGTGACCGATCCTGTTCTGAGACCTATAAGGATGCGCATCGGTTTAGCTATGGGAATTGATATATCACCAATGATTGTGATCCTTATAATTCTTTTTATTAAATACTTTATCGTAGCATCACTGTTTGACATTGCATCAAGGATGAACTGAAACTCATGAAATTTTTTATGGGACATTATAAAGTTTATATGACAAAGACATTAATCCATATAAATGATAGAGGGGGAAGCTTATGAGAATTACGCCGCTTGATATTCAGCAAAAGCAGTTTTCAACAAGATTAAGAGGATTTGACATGGAGGAAGTTGATTCCTTTCTTGAGCTGATCAGAGAAGAAATGGAAGAACTGTTAAGAGACAATGCCAACCTGAGAGAAGAATCGCGAAGGTTCGAGAAGCAGCTTAAGGAATACAAGAATATAGAGACTACTCTTAAAGATACCCTTATAAGCACTCAGCAGATTTCAGAGGAATATAAAAGCACTGCGAAAAAAGATGCTGAGCTTCAGATTAAGGAAGCAGAACTGAAAGCAGAGGAAATTATAAAGGGAGCACAGGAGAAAATTGTCAATATTCATGAAGATATAACTGACCTGAAAGGTGTGAGAAGGCATTTCAAGGAGGAACTGAAAAGGATGATAGAAAACCATCTAACCATGATCGAATTCGACAGGGAACGTGAGGAAGAAACTCCTGATGAAACATAAGACACTTAAGGGCCTTCAGGATATCCTGCCGCCGGATATTTCTATCTGGCATGATATAGAAAACAACGCACGCCAGATTTTTAAAAATTACGGATACCGTGAAATCAGATTACCTATCATTGAATCGACCGATATCTTTATACGGAGTATCGGCGAGACATCCGACATCGTGGAAAAGGAGATGTACACGTTTCAGGACAAAGGAGGACGGAGCGTAACTTTAAGGCCTGAAGGAACCGCTTCATTTGTCAGGGCATACGTTGAGCATCATCTATATAATGAACCATCTCCACAGAAATACTATTACATGGGGCCGATGTTCCGTTATGAGAGACCGCAGGCCTTCAGATACAGACAGTTTTATCAAATAGGCGTTGAAGCGATGGGCATATTAGATCCCAAACTCGATGCAGAAGTGATTGCGATGCTTTCGGCAATATTAGAGAGTATAGGATTGAAGGGGCTAAATTTCGAGATTACATCCATCGGATGCGGTCAATGCAGACCTGATTACAAGACAGCCCTGAAAGAATTTTTAAGCAGCAGAATAAGCATGTTCTGTTCTGACTGCCGGAGGCGATATGATCTAAACCCGCTAAGAATACTCGACTGCAAGGTCCCTTCCTGTATAGATGCGAGACACGGCTCTCCTCCTGTTATCAAATTTCTCTGCGATGAATGCCAGAAGCACTTTGCCAGTCTTAAGCAGAATCTTGATTTTTAGCTAATGCCACCCCCTGTAACCCCGCCCCTCGTCCGAGCGCTTGATTATT